>JBKPPE010000051.1:0-5856 GCA_046733375.1 Acidobacteriota bacterium
ACAACGAATATAGCAGTGCGCCAATCGCCATCGCCGTAAGTATTGCGCGTGATACGTCCTTCTTCGGATTGCGCGCCTCTCCGGCAAGCTGCACGGCCTGTTCGAATCCCTGAAGCGCGAAGACCACGCCCCCAGTAAGCGCGGCAAACACACCGTGGAACTTAAACGGCATGAATCCACCCCCCGCGTGAAAGTTCGAAGTGTTGAATTGCAAACTGGCGACGACCACGATGGCGAGCACTGGTACCAAAGTCTTCCAGATCACGATGACCACATTGCTATCTGACAAAAACTTCGCGCCGGCCAGATTAATTGTCGTAAACAGCAACATGAGAATGACTGCCACGACCAGTCCCGTTCCATTGAGAAGGCCGGCGTTGCCTCCGGTTGCGTTAAGCATGTTGAAGTGTTGATTGAACCAACCGACACTGTTGACATAAGTGATTACCGCGAGCACTTCGATGGGCGCGATGAACACAGCCTGCAACCAGGCAGCCCATCCGGCCGTAAATCCGGCGATGGGACCGTGTGAATAGTAAGGAAAGCGAGCTGCTCCACCGGCGACGGGATATGTCGCTCCCAGTTCTGCGTAGGTCAGCGCGAGGAGCGCCAACATGCACGCCGCCAGAATCCACGAAATGATGGATGCCGGCCCCGCGACTTTTGCGGCGTTAAGCGCCCCCAGCAGCCAACCGGATCCGATTATCGAGCCGAGTGAAACAAACGTCAGGCCATAGAAGCCAACCGATCGCCGTAATCCCTGAGACTTTTCGCCATCGGCAACTTCCCTTCCTCCAGCCACAATCGGCGCGATTACGTTTTCCATATCATCTTCCCATCTTCCCTTCCGGCTCAGATTTTCTCCGCGCCGCGCTCACCCTTTGCGAACCGACCGTAGACGGACGTAACCTTTGGCGTCCATTGAAAGGTTGTGTGCTTGGCTGAAAAGTTTTGCGGCAATCTTTTCAGTCAGAAATGAATGAGATTTCACCTGACTTCTGTTAACAATCACCCTTCGATCTGATGTCCGCAGACCCATCCGTACTTGACCAAAACGCTGGCGCTCTGGGGCATGCGTATGCCTTTGGCCGGTTTCTTTTTCAGATCGAGGAAAACGAGCAGACACTTTTTTCCGAAGGACACGTGGTCGCTTTGAGCACTGCCGAAGCAACTATTCTTCGCGTGCTGCTCAAGAAGAACGGAGAGTTTGTTAAGACCGAGGATCTCTTGAAATCCATTTCGCCATCGCCGATGGCTTCCGAGAATCTGGTTCACGGCGCCGTCCGCGGTCTGCGCCGAACGCTGAATGACGCCGATTTAATCCGGAACGAAAGGTCGAAGGGCTATTCATTCACGGGCAAGGTTGAAGTGCGATCAGTTATCTTTGAAAACCAAAGGGCGCCGGCTACAACGACTGCTGTTCCGCAAGCAAAGCCAGGCGTGACGGTTCAACGTCAGGCGGAAGGACGTCCGCGAACACAAAGAGACTCATTTGTCGCCGTCGCTCTCTTGGTGACTGCGCCGGTTGTCTTGCTGCCTTTCGGTTTGATTTTTTTTGGCGGCAATTGGGAGAGCCTGCCACGGCAACTGGGCTTCATCGAAGCCCTGATGATTCTGGTTGCGCTCGCGTACGACTTCTATTTCCTGGAAGGCCGTCCTCACGCTGAAATGAATGCCGAAGTTCAGCGCGCAGAATTGGCGGTGCGACAACTGCGAAGGTTCTGGCGACTGCTACTTGTGTCCTGGTGCTGCTTGTATTTGACCTTGCCGTTTTCGCAGTGGTTTGCGCCGGCGACATCGACTCAATCCGCGGCGTGGCAATGGCAAGCGGTACAGGTCGTCGCCACCTTTCTCAACAATGCGAGTGCGTTAATGCTCGTGCTTTGTTACGTCGTTTTGAATCGACCGACCGTTATCAAAATCGTCGGCCGCGATGTCGAAAATATTTCGCTCACGCCGGGATTGGTTATCATCATTGGTGTTGCCTTTTTGGAAGGCGTGCTGGTCGCAATTTCCGGACGCTTTGGCTTCCCTGACGCTGCGGAAGACGTTTTGTTCGCGTTCGATTTGCTCAGCGGAATTGCCGGTGGGATTGCGATGGCGCTTTGCATCAGCCGGCTCGACAGCAGACTACTCGGGACGAAAGGTTTGCTTCCGATCATTCCGGTCGTCCTTTATTTCTATGTGGTGATCCAGCCGTTTTATCCGCTGATTAATCGGACGTTTCCCAACCGCGCCGGACTGAATCAGCATTTCGATCTTTGGATCATCCAACTCGCCTTCCTGTTCAAGACGGTCATGTACATTTATGTGACCGAGCTCTTTCGGACTGAGCGGTTTCTGTTTTACATGATTCACGCGCGGCGGATCTACGAAAACGTCGAGAGCGAATGGAGCAATTTTAAGAGAACGTGAAGTTGAAACCCTATTTTAAGGCGCCTCCGCCAGCGTCCGCTGTGGATCACGCCCCTCATTGATCATTTAAAATTACTTGGTGCTCTTGGGATTGGCGAGAGGCGTGCGTCAAACGTTGCATGTCGTCACCTTGCCTTGACACCCCTTTAAAATGGCTGTTATCGTTGCGGTTCTTTTGATTCCGATTATTCACACCTGAGTGCAATAAGACGAATTTGGAGGTTTCTTTGGAGAATAATCACGACGGAATTCTGTTTACTTCTGAGTCGGTCACTGAGGGCCATCCCGACAAGATCGCCGACCAAATATCGGATGCGATTCTTGATGCCGCGCTTGCCGACGACCCGATGTCGCGCGTGGCTTGCGAGACATTGCTGACCACCGGACTGGTCATCATCGCCGGCGAAATCACGACCAAGGCACAGATCGACTACAACGGCATTGCCCGACGCGTCATCGGCGACATCGGCTATACCCGGGCCAAGTACGGCTTCGATAACGAAACCTGCAGCGTCCTCTGCGCGGTCCACCAACAGTCACCCGACATCGCGATGGGCGTGGACACGGGTGGCGCCGGCGACCAGGGATTAATGTTCGGCTACGCCTGCAACGAAACGCCCGAGCTGATGCCGCTGCCCATTCAGTTGGCGCATCGCTTAGCTGAACGTCTCACGGAGACTCGCAAGTCGGGCTTGCTGCCTTATCTCCGGCCTGACGGCAAGTCCCAAGTGACAGTCGAATATCGCGATGGCCGTCCCTTCCGCGTTGATGCCGTCGTTATCTCTTCACAGCACGCGCCTGAAGTTGAAAACGATCAGCTCCGCTCCGAGATTCGCGAACACGTTATCAGACACACCGTGCCGGGCGATCTGATCGACGACAATACCAAGTATCACATCAATCCGACGGGCCGCTTTGTTACTGGTGGTCCACAGGGTGATTCGGGGCTGACGGGTCGCAAGATCATCGTCGACACCTACGGCGGTTACGCGCCGCATGGTGGAGGTGCTTTCTCCGGCAAAGATCCGACCAAGGTCGATCGTTCAGCCGCTTACATGGCGCGTTACATTGCCAAGAACATCGTCTCTGCCGGTCTCGCCGACAAATGCGAAGTTCAATTGGCCTACGCGATTGGTGTTGCCGAACCGGTTTCGGTTTACGTCGACACTCAAGGCACGGGTCGCATCAGCGACGCACAAATCTCGAAGCTGGTGCGCGATCACTTCCCGATGAAGCCGAAGGAAATCATCGACACGCTCAAGCTGCGCCGCCCGATATATCGTCAGACCGCCGCTTACGGTCACTTTGGCCGTTCCGGCGATGGGTTCACCTGGGAAGTTGCGGACAAAGCCGAAGCCCTGCGCGCCGCGGCGGGTGTCTGATGCGATTAACCACAAAGACACAAAGAGCACAAAGACATTGACACTGCTTACCAGTTCTACTTTGTGTTCTTGGTGCCTTTGTGGTGAATGACTTTAAAAGAAACCTAAGGAACAACTAATGAGCACTGCTACGCCTGCAATGGAACATGACGTCAAAGATCTTTCGCTTGCGCCGCACGGCAAGCGCCGCATCGACTGGGCCGAACGCGAAATGCCCGTGTTGCGTCTGATTCGCGAGCGCTTCGGCGCCGAGCAGCCTTTGAAAGGCGTGCGCCTGGTCGCCTGCGCGCACATCACGACCGAAACGGCGAATCTCGCGCGCGCGTTGCAAGCGGGTGGCGCTGAGGCTTTGCTGATTGCGTCCAATCCCCTCTCTACGCAGGACGACGTCGCCGCGTGCCTCGTGTCCGACTACGGCATTCCCGTATACGCGATGAAGGGCGAGTCCACCGACACTTACCGTCGTCACGTGCAGACGGCGCTCGAGTTTGCACCCGACATCATCATCGATGACGGCTCAGACGTAGTCGCCACGATGATCAAGGAAAAGCCTGAGCTCAAAGACAAGATTATCGGCACGACAGAAGAAACGACGACCGGAATCGTTCGGCTCGAGGCAATGGCCAAAGCCGGGGTGCTCAGCTTCCCTTCCATCGCCGTCAATAACGCGCAGACCAAGCACTTCTTCGACAATCGCTATGGCACCGGACAATCCACGCTCGACGGCATCATCCGCGCGACAAACATTCTGCTCGCCGGCCGCACGCTCGTCGTGGTCGGTTATGGCTGGTGCGGCAAAGGTGTCGCCTTGCGCGCGCGCGGTATGGGCTCAAACGTCGTTGTTACGGAAGTCGATCCAATCAAAGCCGTCGAAGCCGTAATGGACGGCTTCCGCGTCATGCCGATCTCCGCCGCTGCAAGCGTCGGCGACATCTTCGTCACCGTGACCGGCAATCGCCACGTAATCGACCGCGATCATTTCGCCGCGATGAAAGACGGCGCAATTGTCGCGAACAGCGGCCACTTCGATCTCGAACTGAACCTCGTGGCGCTGCGCGAGCTGTCAGATGAGCCCACCGACATTCGCCCCTTCGTTCAGGAGTACAAAAAGAAGGACGGCAGGCGCATCATGGTTTTGGGCGAAGGCCGCCTGATCAATCTCGCCGCGGCCGAAGGTCACCCGGCGAGCGTGATGGACATGAGCTTTGCCAACCAGGCTTTGTCAGTTGAGTATCTGGTGAAGAACAAAGGCAAGCTCGACCCGGGCGTGCACCTCCTGCCACCTGAAGTCGATCAAGAAATCGCGAGCCTGAAGCTGCGCGCGCTGGGCATCAACATCGACACGTTGACCGCGGAACAGATCGAATACATGACAAGTTGGGAAACCGGAACGTAGGAGTAGCGCAAGTTAACAACTTGCGTTACTAGAAAGAAGCCGCGGGAACTCCGCGGCTTTTTTATTTGGTTTCCTGCCTTCGCCCTTCCCACAACCTCAAACTTCTGGCATCCCGCGCGTTGAATGCCAGACACGTGCAATTTCGCACCGCTTTAGTTCGTGATTTATACGGTAAACGATTCGATAAGGTCGGAAAATGATCTCGCGAATATGGTCATCCTGTTATTCAGGCATGATCCGTCCGAATTCAGGGAACGCTTCCAGTGTCTCTGTTTGGGAAATTAGTTCGTATCCGAACGACATTGCACGCTCACGATTGTCACGCGCAATGAAGGTGACGATGTCGCGAAGGTCATTGAGGGCGATGGGAGACCAGACTAACTCGTAAGCCATGAGGCCAACTGTTTCTTAACTTCTTCGTGAGGTATTCTTTCTTCTCTATCTAGTTGATCGAGTCCTTTCTGCACTGCCGCCATAAACTTGATTCGCTCGGCAATTTCGTCCAACGAGCAATCGTCCGGCAGCGCGCGAATAGTCTCAAGCACGATTTCTTTCTCGGTCATGACCCAATTATGAAATTCCGAAGCATATTGCGCAAGAGCCAATCGCACAGCGGCGCCGCACGACTCTAGGCCAGTAAGTCATTACTCTTCGGCGCTTTTC
>JBKPPE010000052.1:0-3229 GCA_046733375.1 Acidobacteriota bacterium
AATATTTGTCGATGGCTTTCAAACAGAGGCGGGTGGTTTCGTGCGTCCCAGTGCCGAACGCCATTCCGGGATCGATGCGAACAACAATCTTGTCAGCACCCGAAGGTTCTGACGGAAACCACGATGGCGCAATGACAAAGCGGCCAACTTCAACCGGCTGCCAGTGCTTCTTCCATTCGGCCAGCCAATCCTGCTCGAGAAGCTCGCGAGCCGACAGTTCGCCCAAGGTCAACTGCGCGAACCCGTAAATTTCGAGAGCTTGCGTCAGTTTGGCGCGAACGACGTCAAGCTGAACCGGAATCTCGAAGTAACCCACGACCCGCGCAGTTTCATTTGCATTGTCAATCGTCTCTGTGCCCAGCGCCCCTGCTTCCATCAGGCCGTATTCAACCGCTTCCCGAGCGTCTATGGCGGTTACGGACGCGTCAATGACGTGCCACGTTTTGCCGGTCATCGCGCAATCCCCATTTCATCAAGCAGGCGCTGCTGGTCGCGCCAATCCTCTTCGACTTTCACAAACAATTCGAGGTGACAACGGTGGCTCAGCATCTTTTCGATCTCACCACGTGCGCGTATACCGATCTGCTTGAGCCGTTGTGCGCCTCGGCCGATGATGATTTTCTTTTGTGATTCGCGTTCGACAAAGATTGCGCAGTAAATGCGCGTGAAATCGTGGCGCACTTCTTCCCAGCGCTCAGTCACGACCGCAGTCACGTAAGGAATTTCTTCGCCAGTCGATTCAAGAATTTTTTCGCGTACGATCTCGGCAACCAGCACGCGCATCGGTTGATCGGTGAATTCGTCGGCTGAAAAGATCGGCTCGGCTTCCGGCAGGTTAGTGAGCATTTCGCGAAGTAACTGATCGATCTGATCGCCTTTCAAAGCCGAAATCGGCACGATCGCTTTCCAGTCGTACTCGCGCTGATACGATTCGATCAGCGGTAACAGCTTTGACTTGTCTGCCAGTTTGTCCGTCTTATTCAAGAGCAGCAACGAAGCCTTGCCTGATTGCTTTATTAGGTCGAGCACAAATCGATCGCCATTTCCTGTCGGTACGGCGGCATCGCGAATCAAGCAAATGACATCAACCGACAGCAACGCGTCGTGAACGGCGGACATCATCCGCCGGTTCAATTCATAACCTGGCTTGTGCACGCCGGGCGTGTCGACCAGCACAATCTGACCGTGCGGCTGGTTCACGATGCCGAGGATTTTGAAACGAGTGGTTTGCGGCTTGTTTGAGACGGCGGCGATCTTTTCGCCCACCAGACGATTGAGCAGCGTCGATTTTCCCGCGTTCGGGCGACCGACGAGTGCGACGTAGCCGGAACGGAAACTCATCGCGGAGCAACTACTGGATTTCGAAGCGAGCCGAGTTTCTCAACGCGCACTTCGCACACATCTCCCGGCTTCAGGAGTACCGGCGGATCACGGAAGAATCCCACACCCTCCGGCGTTCCGCTGGCGATTATGTCACCAGGCTCGAGCGTGATTCCCTGAGATATGTAAGAGATGAGATGAGCGATGCTGAAAATCATCTTGCTCGTATTTGATGATTGTGTAACTTCGCCGTTATAGAGACCCTCGACCTTCAAATTCTGGACATCGCGAATCTCATCGCGCGTGGTGATGAATGGGCCAAGCGGCGCGAATGTGTCAAGTCCTTTTCCGCGCGTCCACTGGCCGTCTTTGCGTTGCAGATCGCGCGCGGTCACATCGTTCATTAGCGTGTAGCCAAAAATGTAATTCAGCGCATCAGCTTCGTTCACCCCTTTTGCGCGCCGCCCGATGACGACGGCGAGTTCCGCTTCCCAATCGATTGTGTCGCTCACGGCCGGCAATACGATCGGCGCGTTGTGTGCGCTTAACGCATTGGTGAGCTTGGCGAAAATCAGCGGGGCCTTCGGCGGCTCGCCCCCACCCTCAAGCGCATGGTCGGCATAGTTTCTGCCGATCGCGAGAATCTTATTCGGATAGACCGCCGGCAGATATTCGATTTCATTGGCGCGATGCGCGACCACCGCCGACTTTTGACTTGCCGGCGCGTGCGCCAGGAGCGGATCTAATTGCGCAACGCCTTCATCACCGCGTCGAATTACTGCCAGTGTGCTGTCGATGTCGACCAGCCATTCCGCTACCGAAGCCCCAGTCGAATGATGAGCCCGCGCCAGCTCCGCCACGTCGCAGACTCCATCACCAAGCAGCACGCCAAGTCGCTGTTTGTCTGAATTCTGCGTTTTGAACTGTGCCAGTTTCATGCGGCCGAAAACGCGGTAAACGCCATGATTGCCGTCGCTTGCGCGCATGTCAACCGCAGGCCCACGAACTGCTTTGCTCTAATCGCAAACATTTGGTTGCAGCCATTGCGCATGAGGAACTACAATCGCCCGCGACATTCGAGGTGTTTAGACGTCTCCTACGGATTGAAGCGTCTATCGAAGCAACTACACCTCACATTCGCGAAACGCCCAGCCAAGCCGACAATCGCCCCGCCGCTTGCCGTTGCTGGTTTTCGTTGACAAATAATTGCTAGCCCAGAAACTGCGAGATGAAACAGCCGGGTCCAAAATCGAAATCACAAGCGGCTGCCGCGACGGCGCCACAGCATGAGCCGCACGCCACCGAACTCGAATCGGCCCGACTACACGAATACGAAAAGGTCGTCGAAGGCCTGGAAGATCTAATCGCGGTCGTCGATCGCGATTACCGCTACGTCATTGCTAATCGTGCGTTGTTGAAATATCGCAATCGTACGTTGGATCAAATAATCGGCCATACGGTGCGAGAAGTTATTGGCGCCGAAACTTTCGACAGCGTTGTCAAGCAGAGGCTCGATGACTGTTTCGCCGGGAAAACAATAACGTTCGATTGGAAACTCCATTACCCGGAAATTGGAGAACGCGAGGTCACGATCTCGCATTTTCCGATCGAAGGCCCAAACGGCATCGACCGCATCGCAATTATTCTGCGCGACCGAACCGAAGCGAAACGGGCGGCCGCGGATCTAGCCACGCAAAAGGCTTACCTCGATTCGCTGCACCAGACGGCGCTCGGACTTATCAACCGTCTGGACATCGATGAATTGCTTCACGACCTGGTTAAACAGGCTTGCGCGCTGGTCGGCGTCACAAGCGGCTACGTGTATCTCATTGACGAAGAGGCCAACAGACTGAGGGTGCAAGTGGCGACGGGCGCTGCTATCAATTATGTCGGCAACACGATCGAAGCC
>JBKPPE010000053.1:0-3352 GCA_046733375.1 Acidobacteriota bacterium
AACTCAGCGTTAGCCTCCGCGACTCTGCCGTAATCGTCCCGGTTCAGAATCGCTGAAGCTTCCGCAAAACTTGCGAGCATCAAACCGTACCACGCAGTCAATACTTTTTCGTCGCGGCTGGGTTTGATTCTGCGCTCACGAATTTCGAATAACCGTTGCCGGCCACGCTCAACAATCGCACGTGCTTCTTCGAGAGGCACGGCATGTCGGGCGGCAACCTCGTCGATCGGGACGATGACGTGAAGAATATTATGGCCTTCAAAGTTTCCCTGATCCGTGATGTCGAAATAATCGCAGAATATTTCCGCTTCGCGCTGACCAAGCGCTTTCACGACTTCATCTTTCGACCAAATGAAGAACTTCCCTTCCTCACCTTCTGAATCCGCATCCTGCGTCGAATAGAACCCGCCGCCGGAATCGGTCATTTCGCGCACCACGTAGTCCAACGTTTCTGCGGCAATGCGTTTCGCAAATTCGTCTTTGGTCAGCTGGTAAAGATGCAGATAAACGCGCGACAGCAGCGCGTTGTCATAGAGCATCTTTTCAAAGTGCGGCACCAGCCACTTCGCATCGACCGAATAACGATGAAAGCCGCCGCCAAGTTGATCATACATTCCGCCTTCAGCCATTTGGCGGCATGTGTACTCAATCATTTCCAACGCTTCCGCTGAATGGTTGCGATAACGCATGTGCATGAAGAACTCGAGCGTCATCGCGGGCGGAAACTTCGGCGCACTCCCAAAGCCGCCATTTTTCGGATCGTAGGTCGACGCGATTCGGCGAAACGAGCTATCGAGTATCTCGGTCGTTAGCATTTCCCGCGACGGTGTTGCTAATCCCACACGGCGCAACTCTCCCAGCAATGCGGTCGACGTATGCGCAACCTGATCGGCCTGTGAGCGGTATGCCTCTGCGACGCTGATCAAGACTCGCGGAAAGCCGGGCATGTTGTAGCGATCCTCAGGCGGAAAATATGTTCCGCCATAGAACGGCACACCGTTGGGAGTGAGAAACATCGTCATCGGCCAGCCACCGTGCCCAGTCATCATCTGCACCGCGTTCATGTATATCTGGTCGAGGTCTGGCCGCTCTTCTCGATCGACTTTGATATTGATGAAGTTTTCGTTCATCAATTTCGAGATCTCTTCGTTTTCGAACGACTCGCGTTCCATCACGTGACACCAATGGCAGGCCGAGTAACCAATGCTCAGCAGAATCGGCTTGTCTTCCGCGCGCGCTTTCCGGAGCGCCTCGTCGCCCCAGGGATACCAATCGACAGGATTGTGCGCGTGCTGAAGCAGGTAAGGACTGGTTTCGTTGATAAGCGCGTTTGCGTGTTTATGTTCTGCAGCTGCCATGATTCGTTTCGAGGCGGGCTACCGCCCGCCACATTTATCCCTTGAACCAATATTTCGTCTCTTTTGCCCAGGACGTATTCGGATACTTTCGATGGAGCAGATCAAACGCGGCTTTCGACCAACGGCCGGTGTCTTTGTCTGTGCAACCATAGCGGGTCGATTTAACGGCAAGGGCCAGAGCCTCAGGGACCCGTTTATCGGTCGGGTTCTTGTTCGCCCAACTGATCACAGTTTGGGCGAGGTAGTTTGGACCGGTGCCGAGCGCCTGCATTGCGGCAGCTTCACGCGCAGCTTCGGCGCGGGAACTCTTCAAAAACTCCGGCGAGGCCATCGACTTCTTGGCGGACGCTTCTTTCTGTTCATCTTCGTCACCCTCGTAGTAATCGATCTTCGAAGTTGAAGGCGGCTCCGCACACCACCAATTGTCGCGATAATCATCAACATCCGCGAGCGCAGTCGTCCGACCGATGCCGATCGAGACGAATGGTCTGAGGCCGGGATATCTCAGCGCAAGGAATGCCGCTGCGAATTTGCGCGCGTCGGGAGCCGCCGCGCGCTGATAGTCGGTCAGCAGTTCTCGGAGTTCAGGGGTTAACGTCGCGAGCAGCGTCGCCGCCTTGTTTGCCGTGACGGCTTGATCCAGCATAGCGGCCCGCATAAATGTCGCTTGCGCGACATCACGTCGAAGGTTCGCGGCCAGATTCTTGTTTTGGGCAGCTTCAAATGCAATCGCGACGGGCATCAACTTGTTGAAGACGGTCGCAGCATCACTATCGAAAAACAGTTTCGCCCCATTTGTATTTGCCGCTGCCTCTTTTTCATCGGTCGGAATCTCGCGACCGTCATAGTTGTCGCTGAGACCGGCAGGCTCGCGCGGTGCGAAACGCACAAAATCCGCGATGTTTTCTGACAACATCATCCGCTGGCCCAGCAGCAGATTTATTGTCGCGCGCGGAAACTCTGCGGTATGGGCTGAAAGTACTTGGTCGAGTAACGTACGTGCTTCGGCGGCACGGTTGCTCTCGACAAGCAACCGAGCGCGGTGAAACGTTACCGAAGAAAAGGCGGGTGACGAACTCAGGACGTGGGAAGCCCCTTGAATTAGATCGTCTACGCCAGCGCTCTTGCTCGTCGCCTTTTCCAAGGCCGCAATTAACCACGCAGCGGTCTGCTTCTTATGCCACTGATCGAATGCCCGAGTCGCGGCTGCGTCAGAACTGTCCTGAAACGTGAGAATCCAATCCGTCAGATCGTCGCTTCTCACCGCGTCAGGCACTGAGCCGGTCTTTACTTCATCGTCGTCTCCGACCAAATGATCGATGAGCACTGTGTAATCCCAAACGGCTTGCTTGAAATCTTCGGCTGAATCCTTGTGGGAAATCGCGGCCGCGAGCTCATGAAGTTTCTCGTGCGGTCGCAAACGCAGACGCGTCAGATTCAGCAGACGAGCGGCGGCGTGATGTGATTTCTCCAGGTTCTTGTCTTTGAGGATCGCGTTCAATCGCTGCTCTGCCTCGGTAAGTGGCGCCTGTTGCTGATCTGCTTTGTCGGCCAGACTTCCCTTCCTGAGCATTGCCCGCGCGGCGAGATAAGGAGCAATCAGTCGCCACGGGGATGAAGCATCCTTCGCGATAGTGTTGAATTGTTTTGCCGCTTCGTCGTAATGGGTCGCATAAAAATTCGCAGCGGCGATCTGATACGTACGAGCGGAGCGGATTACCGGGTCCTGATCGTTCGAAGCGGGCTCGGGAATGTGGTCGCCGCCGCCACAATTACTGAAAACGATGTCCTGGTTCGTCGCCCAATCGCGAACGATGGGGCTCTCAGCCCCAAATCGTGTGATGCGGTCATTGAGCGTCGCTGTCGCCGCATCAAAAGCATCCTGCTGGCAATTCAAGAACGTTTCATAATCGTTGGGTTTCTCACGATTGCGGTACGCATTAATCTCACCAGGCGCGGGCAGGCCCGGCAGCTTTGCGCGCGCGTCTTTCCAC
>JBKPPE010000054.1:0-4124 GCA_046733375.1 Acidobacteriota bacterium
CTCACACCCAGTCCACGAAACAGCAGCGCAGCGGCTAACGACTGCACCGCGGCAGATCTTCAAATTACGAAGAGTGATTCGCCCGATCCGGTGACGATCGGTGCGAACATTACCTACACGATTACGGTTCTGAACAATGGCCCTGCGACCGCGGAAAGCGTTTTGGTTACCGACAATCTGCCGGCCGAAATGACATTCGTTGCCTGCAACGCGACGGGCGGCGCGGTGTGCGCAGGCAGCGGCAACAATCGCACAGTATCGCTCGCTTCGCTCCCCCGCGTGGCGTCGTTTACGGCCACGATTGTCGCAACCGCAAATGGACCGCATGGCGCTACGGCAACCAACACTGCTTCAGTCAGCTCGGCGACAGCCGATGCGAATCCTGCAAACGATAGTTCGACAGCGATGACGCTGATGCGCGAGCCGACGCCGAATCTATCTATCAATGACGTGAGCTTGGATGAAGGCAACAATGGATCAACGACATTCGGTTTCACGGTCACCTTGTCGCCGGCAACTAGTCAGACCGTTACGGTCAACTACGCAACGGCAAACGGCACCGCAACGGCCGGCAGCGACTACACCGCGATCCCTTCGACGCAACTGACTTTCTTGCCGGGCCAGACCACAAAGCTGGTTAACGTCACGGTAAGCGGCGACGCGCTTATCGAGGCGGACGAAACTTTCACGGTCGACCTCAGCGGCGCCAGTAACGCGAACATCTCCGACTCGCGAGGAGTCGGTACAATCGTTAATGACGATGGCGCCGTGGCAGTGATCAGTCAGATCTACGGCGGCGGCGGAAACGCCGGCGCAACTTACCACGCGGACTTTGTTGAGCTATTCAATCGCAGCACATCCGCGGTGGACGTCACGAATTGGAGTATCCAATATCAATCGGCTGCGACGACCAGCGGCGCCGCTTGGGCAATTAATCGCATCTGTCCGACCGGAACATGTTCGATCGCGGCGGGTCACTACTACCTGGTCCAGCTCGGATCAGGAGGATCGACAGGCGCGGCGTTCAGCCCGGATGCTGCTCCCGCCCCCGCCACTAACATCGCCGCCGGCGCCGGGAAGATTGCTCTGGTCAATAACATAACTGCTATTACCGGCGTATCGGGCAGTGGTTGTCCTTCGCCCTTCCCGACGTCTTCGATAATTGACTTTGTAGGATACGGGACGGGGGCGGGTATCTGCTTTGAAGGCGCGGGCGCTGCGAGCGGGCCGGCGAGCAACACGACCTCGATCACTCGGAAGTCGAACGGCTGTCAGGACACAAATTCGAATTCAGCAGACTTCAATAGCCCTGCCGCAGTCGTGCCAAGGAATTCAATTTCACTGCCAAACATCTGTCCCTAAGCTGAGATTGATCGCACCCCCCGAAACCAAAATCATCCTTTTAATGCCATCGCGGTGCGCACTGGTTCTTCCTGCGCATCGAAGTATTCCACCGCCTGATCGGTCGTTTGAATTACCTGGAGATCTTCAAGCGTTAAGCTTTCGCCGGTGTGCGCCTGCACGAAACCGTTCGCGGCTTTCACCAAAGCCTGGTGAAGCGGCGAGAGCGGATGCGCACCACAGCCTTTGAACGCCGGCGGCGGATTCGGTGTGATCACCGGATCAGGCCGTGCAGTGTCTCGCGTGAGCACTTCGCCCAGGTCATTGGCGCTTCGGTCGCGCTCAGTCAAATATTCCGAGCCGAGCCAACGCTTGGATACGGTTCTAATGATTGAAGTGTGATCGAATGGAGTGTTGCAAACGGTGCCTTCTTCAATGAGCGGCGAAACCAGGACCGCGGGGACTCGCACGCCGAAGCGTTGAAAATCGAAGCCACTCCCGCCCGGCTCATGCGCCGGAATGATGATTCCGTCGGGTGATTTCGCCGGCGGCGGCGGCGTGGGCACGTGATCGTAACAACCGCCATGTTCGTCGAACGTGATGACGAATAGGGTCTTCTCCCACGCGGGACTTTTGCGCAGTGCGTCGAATATTTTCAAGATCAGTTCGTCACCATAAAGAACATTGGTCGCCGCGCCCGTCTCAGTAATCGCGAACGCCGGATGCATGTCGTTCTCGGGACCATACTTCCGACTGCACAACATATTCGGTTCGATGAAGGTATACGCCGGCAAATTACCTGTGGCTGCATCGTGCGTGAATTGGGCAAACGGAAAGAAGTGCCCGTCAACCATCGCGTATTCCCAAAGCTGCTGTTGCGTAATCAGCGCGTTGCAGAGCAGTAGCGCACTGCCGTAATAGATTCGCCAATCGATTCCCTTTTGTGAAAGACGGTTATAAACCGTCGGCGTCTTATTCAGCAGATAGCCGATGTCCCACTCGTGTGCGCCAGTCTTCCAAAAATTCGTCACATAGCCCGATGACGTCGCCGCGTGCACGAACGAACGATTGGGAAAGGTTTGAGTGGGAACCGAGCTGAACCAGCGATCGCAGACTGCATAATGCTTAGCCAGGCCATTGATCACCGGCAAAGACTCCGGCGTGAAGCAGTTCATGATGACTCCCGGATCAAAGTCCATCGGTGTGTTCCCGCGAAACAACCACGCGAGCAGCTTGTTACATCCCGTCTTGGTTTTGCCGGCCGCCTGAATCGCATTCGCATAATCGACCACGAAGCCATTCATGGGCGGTTTGGTAGTTGTATTTGGAATAAGTGATGGCGGTGGCTCGACACCATACATTTGCGAGTAGACGTGGTCGTAAGGTTCGTTCGGATCGGGGTACGGATCTGTCATCACCTCTCCTTTGCCGACCGCCACGTTATTTCCATCCGGCGGGATGGATCGAGGATTCGTCAGATTTTTGTCGGCCACGCCGTCGAATTTTTGCTGGCGCGGCGGTTCGTGTTGGGCGTCATAGAGCCAACCCAGAACGTTGTCAAATGAACGGTTCTCCATCATCAAGACCACAATGTGATCAATTCGTGCGAGCTGATTTCCGTCATTAGTCATTGTGAAGACCTTTCTGATTGAGAGTTGAGAAAGTCGTAAAGGCTGATCTGCCATGACGCGACGAACTTCCTGCCTTCACTGCACGGTTATGGCGGCGAACATTTACTACCGTCGACTAAATACTGCAAGGCGAATCACCGCCTTTTGAATGACGACTTACGAGTGTTGATGTAACGGGATCATCGAACCACGACTAATCGTCAGACTTGAGAGCGCGCGCCGCGGAATCGCTGCGTTGAAATACTAGTTGCTAAACCTCACAAACGCTATTAGAGTAGGCGACCAGAAATCTGAAGCTGTAGTAACTCACCCGTCTTTATACCATTTTACGAGTGGTCGCTTTGGTGTAGTGCGATGACAGATTTCTCCCACGATTCTGACACGACAGCATTCGAGCTCAACCGCGTTGGGTTGGTCAGTGACGCGCATATTTATCCGCCGAGCGTCGAATTATTCAGCCAGGGTGCGCACCCCACTGACGTCTACTTTATTCACAGCGGCATCATGAAGCTCACTCGCTTGGAGAGCAATGGTCAGGAGATTCTCGTGGACTTGAGGTTTCCTGGATCCCTGGTCGGTTCGGCTGCCGCAATTAGAGAGAAGCCTCATGCTTTCGCGGCTGTAACAGTCACACGCTGTGCGTTGACGAGATTGAATGCGCGAGAATTCCTTTCACTCTTGGCCACAAATGTTAACCTTGCTGCCCACGTCAGAGAAATTCTGAGTGATGAGGTTCTTGATCATGTAGCGAGGATCTCACAATTAACCTGTTTGTCCGCGCGGCAGCGGCTAGAGCAGCTTCTCTGGCGATTCTGCGAGCAACTCCCGCCTAATCGTAGAAACCCGCAATCTGACAGGACGTTCAAACTACAACTGCCACTGAAGCAGTACGAGATCGCACACCTCTTATCAATTACGCCGACCTACCTTTGCCGATTGCTCAATGCGTTGGAAAAGGAAAATGTCATGAGTCGAAGTAAAGGCTGGATCGTTATCAGCAAACCATCCGGACTTCAGCATTTCGCGTAGCAGCTTTTCAATTGGAATAGGTTGATATCGGAATTCACTCATTTAAATGACGGCGCGCTCCCGGTTTGGTAAAAGGTCGCGTCCGCGGCGGTGCGACATGAAAGACAAAGAAAATCGCGGCGA
>JBKPPE010000055.1:0-6292 GCA_046733375.1 Acidobacteriota bacterium
GAAGTCGACGAACTTGACGCGCTCATCTATCCAATTCAGTACGACACCACCGACTATCTGCGCGCGATGCAGAACGCGGGCACGATCACCGTGACGACTACGCAACGTGGAATTTTCGGTACGCACAGTTCACAGCAGACCTACAACGTTCCGACGAACAATGGTCAGCCTCTGCCGGGAGCGACGAAGGCCGATTACGATCGCGCGGATCTGTACCTGCACGAACTGGCAGACAAAACGGGTGGCCGGCTGTACGAGGCGAATGATACGAATCAACTCGCGGCGGCTTTCACGCGCATCGCGGAAGAATTACGACGGCAATACACGATTGGCTATTACCCAAAGACAGCGGCGGTCGCGGACGGCGAGCGTCGTCAGATTCGCGTGCGCGTTCGCCAGCCAAACCTGGCCGTCAAGGCGCGCAACAGTTATGTGAAACCGAACTCGGGAAGTCAGAACCAGTAAGTACGTCCGCCGCTTTCTGCTACTAGTGCGGCAGTCGCGGAAAGACGAGCATGGGAGGGTAGTTCGATGTTGAATAAATTTTCGTCCGAACATCTATTGCACGTGCGCCGCACGTTTACCCGAGCGGTTGGGATGACTGCGTTGCTGTTGGTGTTTGCCGCGACATGTGCCGCTTACACGATCGTCTTTCGCAGCGGCGAGCGTCTGGAGATTCCGGACGACTTCACTCTGACGCGGGCGACGCTCACTTTTGAAATGGCGCCGGGTTTCAATAAGACGGTGCTGGTGACGCTGATCGATGTGGCGGCAACTGAACGCGCAAATCGCGAAGCGCCCGGCAGTTTCTTCAAGCACATCGGACAGACTCAAAACGCCAACAACAACGCCGGCAGCGCTCCGCCGGATCCGGTGACTCCGCCGCCGCGCGCGGTGCGCACGCTGACGAATAGTGATCTCGCATCATTCCGCGAACGCCGCGTCGAGGCGGAAAAGGCTTACGAAAAGCGCCGTCAGGAATTGGGATTGCCGACGGTTGCCGAATCGCGTCGGCGACAAGAAGCGGAGTCCGATGCTTTCCTGAATGAAGTGCGTGCGAAGTCAGCCGCGAAGGCGCAGGATGAACGGTTTTGGCGCGGCCGCGCGCGCGAATTGCGCACCGAGATTGCTGCCGTCGACAATCAGATTGCTTATGTGCAGACGAGGCTGACCGAATTGAATAACTCGTCGACTCAAAACGGCCCAGTCATTACTGAGGTCTATCCGATTTGGCCCAACAACCAACCGTGGGGACTCGGCCGCAGGGGACGCTGGGGAAATAATCCAAACGGCGTCTATGGACCTCCGCAACCGTTGCCGGGTTGGGGCCAAACACGCCCGAATGGATTTCCCGATCGGACCTATGGCTATCCCGGGACGTACGGCTACCCGGGGACTTACGGATATCCAGGCACTTATGGTTACCCTGGTACTTACGGCTATCCCGGAACGTATGGTTATCCGGGAACGGGAACCTACGGGTACCCAGGTTACCCGGGCACGTATGGATACCCTGGCACCTACGGCTATCCGCCTTTCGGATCAAACAACGACGCCAATTTGCAGGATGCAGCCGCGCTCCGTGGTCGGCTGGACGACTTGCTCATGAAGCGCGCCGGTTTAGTCGCGGAATGGCAAGCATTCGAAGACGAAGCGCGCGACGCTCGGGTTCCGCAGATTTGGCTTGAACCCTAGGAAAGTTTCAAGTTTCGAGTTTCAGGTTTCAAGTTGATAGAATCAGCCAGAACCTGAAACTTGGAACATGAAACTCGAAACTAGCGGTTGGGAAACCATCATAGGGCTCGAAGTCCACGCCCAACTCAGCACGCAGTCAAAAATCTTTTGCGGATGTTCGACGCGGTTCGGTGATGAGCCGAATGCGAACACCTGTCCGGTGTGTCTTGGCCTGCCGGGCGCGCTGCCGGTTTTGAATCGTCGCGCGGTCGAACTTGGCGCCCGTGCGGCGTTGGCGCTGGGACTTCACATCAATGAGCGTTCGATCTTCGCGCGCAAAAACTATTTCTATCCGGACCTGCCGAAGGGCTATCAAATCTCGCAATACGATCAGCCGTTTTCGGCGAACGGCACTCTGGAGATTATGACCGCCGAGCGCGACGAAGCCGGTCACGCGCGCGACTGGAAACCGATGACCGTGAGTATTACGCGTCTGCATTTGGAAGAAGACGCCGGCAAGAACGTGCATGAGGGTCTGCCCGATGTCGATCGTTATTCCTACATCGATCTTAATCGCGCGGGCACGCCGCTCGCCGAGATTGTGACTGAGCCTGACTTTCGTTCGTCGTGGCAGGCTTACGACTATGTCAATCACGTGCGTCGCGCGTTGCAGTGGGTCGGCGCGTCGGAGGCGGACATGGAGAAGGGAAATCTTCGCTGCGAGGCAAATGTGTCCGTTCGTCGCAAAGGCGACGAGAAGTTCGGCACGAAAGTCGAGCTGAAGAACCTGAACTCTGTTCGCTTCATGCAAAAGGCGATCGAGTTCGAAGTCGAACGCCACGTCAAGACGCTCGAAGAAGGCGGGCGACTCGTCCAGGAGACGCGTCTGTGGGATGAGCGTTTGAGTGAAACGCGTCCGATGCGGTCAAAGGAAGAGGCGCACGACTATCGTTACTTTCCCGAACCGGACCTGCCGCCGCTGGTTGTGACGAAGGCACTGGTTGAAGAGATCAAAGCATCGTTGCCGGAGTTGCCCGGGCCCCGTGCCAAGCGATTCACGGAACAATATGGACTGTCGTATCTGGATGCGTCGCAACTGACAGCTGATCGCGCATTGGCGGATTACTACGAGGCCGCCGTCGCAACCAGCGGTGGAAACTCGCGCGCGACAACAAACTGGATTCGATCGGAGTTTTTGCGGGAATTGGAAACGGCGGGATTGACTGCCGACAAATCCCCCCTTCCCGCGACTGAACTCGGCGCACTCGTCAAGCTGATTGATGATGGAGCGATCAGCGGCAAGCAAGGCAAGGATGTCCTTGTCGAGATGTTTGCCACCGGAAAAACCGCCGCAACCGTGATTGAAGAGAAAGGCCTCGTACAGGTCAGCGACACCGGCGAAATCGATCGTGTCGTCGCCGAAGTGATTGCGGCGAATCCGAAACAACTGGAGCAATATCGCGGCGGAAAGGAAACGCTGTTTGGATTTTTTGTCGGACAGGTAATGAAGGCCTCAAAAGGCAAAGCGAATCCGAAGATTGTGAATGAACGTTTGAAAGAAAAACTGAGACAGTAGTTTTACTCGCGCCTCTCAGGTCAGGAAGGGTGGTTTACCCCCGCTAGTCGTCGTAACAAGAGCGGGGGCAAGCCGCCCTTCCTAACTGAGAGCTTAACCAAGATTCTTATGACCTTAAACGGAAAAGTCGCCATCGTCACCGGCGGCACGAAAGGAATCGGCCGCGCAATTGCCGACGCGCTGTTACGTGAAGGTGTATCGGTTTGCGTTAGTGCCCGGCATGTAGACGTGATTGGGACTGTCTCGAAGAAATCGGGCCAGCAGAACGCGCGCGAAATCATGTTCCCCTGCGATGTCCGCAACTATGATCACGTGCAGGGCTTGGTTGATTACACGGTCAAAGAACTCGGCGGCCTCGACATTCTCATCAACAACGCCGGCGTCGGAATTTTTGAAACGGTAGAACAGACTTCGCCCGAAGATTTTCGCGCAGTGCTTGAAACGAATCTTTTCGGCGTCTTCTACTGTAGTCACGAAGCGATACCACAGATGAGGAAACGCGGCGGCGGCTACATCATCAACGTCTCTTCGCTTGCCGGAGCAAACCCGCATCCGCGCATGGCAGCTTACAACGCTTCGAAGTTTGCCTTGAACGGATTCAGCGAGGCCTTAATGCAGGAAGTGCGGCACGACAACATCAAAGTCAGCTACATCATGCCCGGTTCGGTGAATACTGAATTCGGCGGCGATTCACCGAGTGACGAAAAGAGCTGGCAATTAACGCCGGCCGACATCGCGCGGGTCGTGATCGATCTTCTGCATCACGACGATCGTTCGCTACCGAGCCGCGTCGAGATTCGTCCCAGCCGGCCTCCCAGGAAATAGACCGGCGAACATCTTGTAAGCGCGCTGCCAATCACCTATTCTCTACGCGCTTTCAGCTAGCCCTGACTATTCCTCAAAAGGAGTGCCCCATGATCATCTCGGTTATCAATCACACGAAAGGCAAAATCCCTGATGAACATTTGCAGGTTGCGATCCGCGCGATTAACCGGCAGATTGCGCATGACTTTGAACCTTACTGGAGTTTGGCGGCAGAACTGAGACTCGAGGGTCGGGGAACGTCCAAACCGACAACGCACACCATCGCCGACATGCGCGGCGACGCGGTGCTGTACGTGTGGGACGAACTCGATGTAGATGACGCTGAGGGATATCACGAAAGAAACGACAGAGGAATTCCCTATGGTTTCGTGTTTGTAGAACTGGCCGGAAAATTAGCTGAGGATTGGAGTGTGACGCTTTCGCACGAAGCGTTGGAGTTGATCGGTGATCCCGAAACAAATCTGCTCGTCGTTGGTCCCAATCCCGAAGATCGGCGGCGGAACGTGTTTCACTGGTACGAGATGTGTGACGCGGTGCAGGATGAACATTACGAAGTTGACGGCGTGCAAGTATCGAATTTTGTGCTGCCTCTTTACTTTACGTCGAGCGACGAACGCGGCGGCCGCAACGACTTTCTCGGCCGCACGTACGAAGGCAAGGCACTGCAATCGTTTGGCGTGAATCCGGGCGTGTACGTGGGATTCTATGATCCAAGGAAGAGAAAGAATTCGCAGTTCTTTGCCAAAGGTGACGCGCGCGCAGAACAGCGTATGCTGATCAAACGGAAAGCAAAAGGCACACGCCGGGCAATTAGATATTCGCGCCTGATTTGATCCAGTTGATTCATGCGAGCAGTAGTCCAGCGCGTCACGCGCGCTTCAGTCACAGTTGACGGAGAAATGATCGGCGAGATCGGAAACGGTCTCGTCGTTCTTGTGGGTATTGCCCGCGATGATACCAAAGTCGAAGCAGCTTATTTGGTCGATAAGATTTCGAACCTGCGTATCTTTGACGATGACGAAGGCAAAATGAACTTGTCGGTCAAAGACGCCCACGGCGGGCTGCTTATCGTTTCGCAGTTCACTTTGTACGGAGATGTCAGACGCGGCTTGCGACCGTCATGGATCGATGCGGCGCCGCAGGAAGTTGCTGAACCTTTGTACGACTTCTTCGTGCGACAAGCTCGATCCGCTATTGAAGAAGTGGCGACGGGAAAATTTCAGGCTATGATGCAGGTCGACCTGGTAAACCACGGGCCAGTAACGATTTTATTGGATAGCGGGAAACTGTTTTGACCGGAGCGCCGGCATCTTCCGGGTCGCAGGCATCGGCCCGCCGAATATTCGAAGGAGAATTCAATTGGTTAATAGATCTCACTTGAGTGTTATCGTCTGTACCTTGGTTTTTCTTTTTCTTATCGCTTGCAACCGCACCGCTTCAAATTCGAACACAACTTCGGACGGTCAACCTGCAGCGAACGTTAAGACAGGCGTCAAGCCCGTCGCTGATTCCCAGGTGGCGGTGATCGACACGGCTGACTACGGCCGCATCGTGGTCGAACTTTATCCGAACATCGCGCCGCAGCATGTCGAACGCTTCAAGAAGTTGATCAATGAACATTTCTACGATGGCACGGCGATCCATCGCGTTGACCCGAATCTCGGCATCATTCAAGGTGGCGATCCGCAAACAAAAGGCGACAACCAGCAGGCGTGGGGCAGCGGCAGTTCACCTTATCCGAACGTGCCCGCGGAATTCAGCGATATTCCGTACGATCGTGGCACGCTCGGCGCGGCACGGACTCAGGATGTAAATGGAGCGAACTGTCAGTGGTTTATCACGCTGAAGAAGCAACCTGCGTTCGACAAGCAATACACCGTGTTCGGGAAAGTGATCGATGGGATCAAGAACGCTGAAATCATCATGACCGCGCCGACTCAGACAGGAAGTGAGCGGCCGGCGGATAAGGTTGTGATCAAGAGCGTGACGCTGCAGCCGCGATCAAGCTTTCCGTAGGAGCGTATGCATCTCGCCTGCGGGTCGCGCGCATCCTGCGCGCACTAAGTTTAATAATTTGGAGCGCCCGCATCCCTGCGGGCGGGTCGCGCGCATCTTGCGCGCACTAAGTTTAATGATTTGGAGCGCCCCCGCATCCTTGCGTGCGGGTCGCGCGCATCTTGCGCGCAAGCTTATGTCTGAACTCCCACACCGTAAGGA
>JBKPPE010000056.1:0-5867 GCA_046733375.1 Acidobacteriota bacterium
AAGCCATTCTGATCGACGTCCCGACTGAATTGTTGATGAAGCGCCTGACCGGACGTCGCACGTGTTCCGTTTGCGGCGAGATATACAACATCTATTTCAAGCCGCCGAAATTT
This sequence comes from Acidobacteriota bacterium, assembly GCA_046733375.1. Taxonomy (GTDB): domain Bacteria; phylum Acidobacteriota; class Blastocatellia; order Pyrinomonadales; family Pyrinomonadaceae; genus UBA11740. The sequence goes on from JBKPPE010000056.1 coordinate 114, forward strand.
GATAATCGTTGTGACCTGCATCCCGAAAGGGAATTGCTTCATCGCGCGGACGATGCGCCGGAAAAGATTCAGGTGCGTCTGGAAACATACGCAAACGAAACAGCGCCGTTGCTGAATTACTACGAGCGCAGCAATCGACTGCATCGTATCGATGGAACGCGTGAGGTGGAAAAGATTTACGCAGATGTTCAGCGAGTTTTAGCTAAACAATGATCATTGGGAAGTCGCGAAAAGAGATCGACAAGATGCGCGCTGCCGGCCAGCTGGTCGGAAGTGTTTTGCAGGAGCTGCGCAAAATGGCACAGCCTGGCATCACGACGCTCGAAATCAACGACGTGGCTGACAAGATGATTCGCGACGCGGGCGCGTATCCAACGTTCAACGGTTACAACGGTTTTCCCTATTCGATTTGCGCTTCGATTAACGAACAAGTCGTGCACGGCTTTCCATCGAAGTATGAGTTGAAGGAAGGCGACATCTTGTCGATCGATGCGGGCGCTACGCTGGGAGGTTTTGTGGGCGACACGGCCACCACCGTCGCGATCGGAAATGTGGGCGAGGATTTATTGAAGTTGATTCGCGTGACTGAGGAAAGTTTGCAACTCGCGATCGGCCAATGCCGCGCGGGAAATCACCTTGGGGACATTGGATATGTCGTGCAGCGGCATGCGGAGTCGCACGGTTATTCGGTAGTGCGCGATTACGTCGGCCATGGCATCGGACGTCGCATGCACGAAGATCCCCAGATTCCAAACTACGGGAAGCCCGGCAAAGGCCCAAAAATCCGGACCGGCTATGTTTTCGCGGTCGAGCCGATGATCAACATCGGTTCTCATCACACGAAAACGCTGAAAGACGGGTGGACCGTCGTTACGGTCGACGGTAAGCCGAGCGCGCACTTTGAACACACGATTGCGATCACCGAGGAAGGGCCGGAAGTCCTTACACTGGTTAAAGAAGCGACGAGTGCCGGCTCGGAGATCGCGGCCGCGTAATCCTCCGCATCGCGGCTTGGCTTTTGCTTAAGCGACATGCTACTATCCAAAGTTTGCCACTAAAGGCGGAATTGCGCCTATGGCTGTATGGCGAAGGAAGAAGCGATAGAAGTCATGGCCAAGGTCCTCGAGACTCTGCCGAACGCCATGTTTCGGGTGGAGCTTGAAGACAATCAACATCAGGTGTTGGCGCATATCTCGGGAAAGATGCGCAAACACTTCATCAGAATTCTTCCCGGGGATCGGGTTTTGGTTGAGTTATCTCCCTATGACCTCAACCGTGGACGCATTACATATCGTTACAAGTAATTGGTTTGGAACATGAAAGTTCGGGCTTCCGTTAGGAAAATTTGCGACAAGTGCAAGGTGATTCACCGCAAGGGTGTGGTGCGTGTGATTTGCACGAATCCCAAGCATAAGCAGAGACAGAAATAGGAGTGACGAGTTTCGAGATTGAGTTCGACTGCCTGGCGCGGATTCAAGATTCGAAATTCAAGGTTCAAAAGTATGGCTCGTGTAGCAGGTGTTGATCTTCCACCGAATAAGCGCGCTGAGATCGGTCTTACATACATTTATGGAATTGGTCGCTCGCGCTCGGCTTCGATTTTGAATGAAGCGCAAGTGAACGTTGACACGCGCGTGCGCGACTTGAGCGAAGAAGAGCTGAGTCGTATTCGCGCGATCCTTGAGGCCCAGGGCGAAATCGAGGGCGATCTGCGGAAGCGCATCCAGATGGACATCAAGCGTCTGATGGACATTGGCGCTTATCGCGGCCTGCGTCATCGTCGCGGACTTCCGGTGCGCGGCCAACGCACGCACACAAATGCGCGTACGCGCAAAGGTCCGCGTCGCGCGACGGTCGCGAAGAAGAAAGCACCTGGTAAGAAATAATGGCAAAAGCACCAGCAGCGGGTGGCAAGAAAAAGGTCTTCCGCAAAAAAGAGAAGAAGAATATCCCTGCCGGGATCGCGTACATCGCGGCGTCGTTCAACAATACGATGATCTCGATTACGGATCTCGAAGGAAACTTGATCGCGCAGTCGTCATCGGGCGCGCGCGGTTTCCGCGGGTCGCGCAAAGGCACTCCGTTCGCAGCGCAGCAGGCGGCATATGAGGCCGCGCGCAAAGCGATGGAGGCCGGCATGCAGCAATGCGAAGTGCGCGTGAAAGGACCGGGCGGTGGTCGCGAGTCGGCGATTCGCGCCATCAACAACGCCGGAATTCGCGTGACCGCGATTCGTGACACGACGCCGATTCCGCATAACGGATGTAGACCGCCAAAGCGGCGGAGAGTGTGAGAGGACATTTTCGATTTTTGATTTGCGATTACCGATTTAGCCGGCTAATCCAAAATCAGAAATCGCAAATCTAAAATGTTATTGACCTAAAGGATGAAGGGTCGCGGTTTTTTGAGATTTCAAATTTGAAATTTCGAATTTAAGAAAATGCGACCTGTAAACTTTTCCGTCTAGGTAGTTAGTAGACTGGAGGCAGAAACGATTTGGCTAGGTATCGAGATGCGGTGTGCCGCTTGTGCCGCCGCGAAGGCGCAAAACTTTTCCTCAAGGGCGACCGTTGCTACAAACCATCTTGTCCGATTGAAAAGCGCGGGACACAACCGCCCGGACAGCACGGCAACTCCATGCGGCGCGGCAAAGCGTTGGCGGGTTACGGCCAGCAGCTGCGCGAAAAGCAGAAAGTTAAAAGGATTTATTTCATTCTCGAAGGGCAGTTCCGAAATTACTTCGAGCGTGCCGCGCGCATGAAAGGCATCACCGGCGAGAACCTTTTGTTTTTGCTGGAGCGTCGTTTGGACAACGCGATCTATCGCGCGGGCTTTTCGACTTCGCGGCGACAGGCGCGGCAGCTCGTCAATCACGGCCACGTGCTGGTGAACGACCGCAAAGTCGACATTCCTTCGTATCAAGTGAAATCAGGCGACGTGCTCACGGTGAAGGACGCGAGTCGCAAGAACGTGCACGTTGAGGGCGCCTGGCAGACGGCTGCGGGTCGTGGCCGTCCGTCGTGGATTTCTGCGGGCGGCGCCGACATGACGGCGGCGATCTCCGGCCTGCCGACACGTGACGATATTGATCGCTCGATTAACGAGCAACTAATTGTGGAGCTTTATAGCAAGTAGTTAATACACGCGCGCGCGTCTTGGGACTGCGCAGCACAGGGTTCGCGCGCTTCTCCTCAAACATCGACGGTAAGTTATGGAAAATAATCTTTGGACAGGTTTTCAGATGCCGCGGCGTTTGGCGGCAGACAGTGACACGCTCACCGAGCGTTACGGCCGATTTTCGGCGCAGCCGTTCGAGCGTGGCTTTGGCACGACGGTGGGCAATTCGCTGCGACGCGCGTTGCTTTCTTCGATTGAAGGCGCGGCGATCACCGCGGTGAAGATTGAAGGCGTTGAGCACGAGTTCTCTTCGATCAAAGGCACCGTTGAAGACGCGACCGACGTCATCCTTAATCTGAAGCAAGTGCCGTTCAAGTTGCACGGTAACGAGCCGAAGACGTTGACGATCTCAAAGACGGGCGCGGGCGAGGTCACGGCCGGTGACATCCAGGCGGATGCCGACGTTGAGATTCTGGACCCAACCGTGCATATCGCGACGCTCAGCAGCGGCGGTTCGTTGAATATCGAGATGCGTCTCAAGCGGGGCCGCGGTTACGTTTCGGCGGACCGCAACTTCGACGAGGATCTTTCGCTCGGATACATTCCGATCGACTCGGTGCACACACCCGTCAAGAAAGTGAACTACGCAGTTGATGCGGCACGTCTCGGACAAAATACGGAATACGACAAGCTCACGATCGAAGTGTGGACGGACGGATCGATCAAGCCTGACGATGCCATCGGCCTGGCCGCGAAGTTAATCAAGGATCACATGGCGATCTTTATTAACTTTGAAGAAGACACCGAAGATTACAGCTATCAACAGGCTGAGCGCGCGCCGTTGCCGCGCAACGATCAGCTCGATCGGTCGGTTGATGAGCTCGAGTTGTCGGTTCGTTCTTACAATTGCCTGAAAAACGCCGGCATCAAGACCATCCGCGATCTCGTCCAACGTTCCGAGCGCGAGATGCTCGCGACGAAGAATTTCGGCAAGAAGTCTCTGGGAGAAATCCGCGACATTCTGCGCGGCATGGGGTTGGATTTCGGAATGCAGTTCGACGAGCAGGGCAATCCGATTCCGGGCACCGGGGACAGTGAGATGGGATTTGAAAGCGGCGACGAAGGTGAAGGCGACGCCGGCGAAGATGAATTTGAAACGGCGGTGCAGTAGAAGAAACGTGGCACGCGCATCCTGCGCGTGATCATCACGGGCGTGATGCCCGTGCCATTGGAAGTAGAACAGATCATGCGTCATCGAAAGGCACATCGAAAACTAGGACGAGACACGGAGCATCGCATCTCGATGTTGCGAAATCTGGCGACGTCCCTCATCAATTCTCGCGACGAACGAATCGTCACAACGCTTCCGAAAGCGAAAGAGCTGCGACCGTTCGTGGAGCGCGCCATCACACTTTCGCGTCACGCGGCGAGTTTGGAAGGCAATGGATCAGAAGCTCGCGGCGTTCATTTGCGTCGCCAGGCAGCCGCCTTCTTTCACGCCGGCAATTTTGGACGCGGATCCCAAATGGGACGCCGCGGACAAGTGGTGCCGGCTCGCACCGCGGGCGTGGCTGCGGTGCAGCGTCTTTTCGACGAGTTTGGCGAGCGCTTCAAAGATCGGCCGGGCGGCTACACCAGAATCATTAAGCTCGGCCGGCGCGCCGGTGATGGCGCGGAACTCGCAATCATCGAATTACTCGGCAGTCCGCGCGAAGCGGCCGCCGAAGAAACGGCCAAGAAGCGCAAAACTGGCTCAAAGAAGAAGAGTACTGAATCAAAATCGGAAACCAAGGACGAGTCTGAGAGCGAAGAGTAAGACCCTCTCGCACGACAAAGCTCCGCCTGGCATTTTGCCCATTGCGGGGCTTTTGCTTTAATAGGACTTGTTTGCACACTGATACCCCGCTGGTAGCGTAGCGGAAACCCACATACCCCCAGGAGGTTTCTATGTCGGCCGGAGTCAAACGAGTGATGAGCAATCAAGAATCTCAACAACCTGATGCCGAACATTCGACCGAGCCGCGCCCGGATCGTGGTCATCGTGATCGAGATCGCGGTCGTCGCCGTCATCGCCCTTTGCCGAAGCATCTCGAGGCCTCGATCAACATGGAAGAGCTTCGGGAACTCATCGGGCTCATCACCGACAACGCGCTCACCGATTTCGAACTTCAGCGCGAAGGGTTTCATGTAAAGGTTGGTCGAAACCTGTACCCGAATCAGCCGCCAGTCGCGCCCGTGTTGCCGGCGGCTGAACCTCATGCGATTGCGGCGACAACGCAAAGCGCGGTACCGAGTGTGCCATACGCGACTCCGCCGCATCCCGGAGCGCAAGCTGAAGAAGCCGCTTCTGAAGATCAGGGTCTGCACCGCATCACCTCGCCTATCGTCGGCACGTTCTATCGAGCTCCGTCGCCGAATGCAGAGAGTTTCGTGCGCATCGGCAGTCACGTCGAAGCCGACACCGTGGTCTGCATCATCGAAGCCATGAAGCTGATGAACGAAATTCAGGCTGAGACGTCGGGCGAAGTCGTCAAGATCTATGTTGAGAACGGCCAAGCCGTCGAGTTTGGCCAGCCACTTTTCGGAATCAAGCAAGGTTAACATTTGCGATTTTTGATTTCCGATTGCCGATTGAAC
>JBKPPE010000057.1:0-4381 GCA_046733375.1 Acidobacteriota bacterium
GGGCAATGGACGGCGGAATCAAACGCTTGAACAACCCCGCTTGCCCCTTTTTTCCCACAGGTATAAGCTTCTTTCAGTAAATCCCTCTACAACTCTCCCAATCTATCGGCGCTGTCAGGCCGTTTGAGAATCACTTACCAGGAGGAGTCACCATGAAAAAAATCCTGCTTGCTTTTCTGTTCATTATTGCCACCGCCAGCTTCGCGCTGGCCGACACAATCTATCTCCGCGATGGCCGGACCATTCGCGGCACGCTTTTGGGTTTTATCAATGGCCGCTTTGTGGTTCGCGTCGAACGTTACACGACGATGCCGAACGCCACCACGGATCCGAATGTGGCTCGTAATCGGCGCGATGAAGGAGACCTTCAGTATTTTCGTCCTGAAGAGATCGATCGCGTCGAAATTGACGGACGATCGCTTGATGACACGCGTTACGTAACGCGAAACGTGCAAGTGACGCTCGACTCGAACTGGGTTGATAGCGGCGTCTTCATTCGTCGCGGCGAACGCGTTCAAGTGAACGCTACCGGAGTAATCACCGTCGGTCGCGCGCGGATCACCCCTGATGGGTTGCCGCGCACTGATCCGAGCGCACCGCTACCAAATGCGAACGAAGGCAAGCTCATCGGCGCGATTAGCAACGATCCGAGCGCGCAGATTATCGAACTCGGCAGCAGTCGCGAGTTCACTGCGGACCGTAATGGAAGATTGTATCTGACGGCAAATCGCGGCTCGTTCACCGACGCACGCGGCGCCTTTGACGTCCAGGTGCGGCGTGAAAGAAGTGTCGGCGCCCGCGACACAGATGATTTGGATCGAGGAGGCATTCGGTCGCGTAACCGCGACACGTACGGCCGTCCCGGGGACCAAAACCGTGGCGCGGATTTGACTGTCGAAGTGCCAGGAACCTCGCGCGGCGCCGACACCCGCATCGACGTGCGCGCGGGAGATCAAATCACCTTTAGCGCGAGCGGAACTGTGGTCGCCGGTCAGCGCGCCGGCGAGGTCGGACCGGAGGGCAAAGCGTCATCGGGCTTCGGTGGAATCATCGGCACGCGCCCGGTACCCAGTGCCGGCGTGGGCGCGCTCATTGGCTACATCCGCACGCCGGATGGACAGACCAGCCAGCCGTTCTTCATCGGCAACCAACTTACTTACACGGTTCCGGCGGACGGTCGTTTGTACCTGGCGATTAACGATGACAACTACAATGACAACAGTGGAAGCTTCATAGTGAGAATTCGGTACTGACTAGTTGGGCTCCCCTCTCCGTCGCGCGGAGAGGGGCTGAGGGAGAGGTTGGGCGCACGTCTTAACCCACCCTTAGTCCCTCCCCACTTGTGGGGAGGGAACGCTTTTTTAGTCTCAGTCAATCAATTTGCGGTCTATCGCTATACCACGAACCACGGTCTCGAGTTCACCTTCGAGACTCGCAATTTCTTCTGCCAGGGTTTGTTTTTCTTTATTCAGTTGCTCCAGTCGTGTCTCCTGGTTATCGGCTTTGGCAACGTAGCGGCTGATCAACTGTTTCGCTTCAGCCGTCGCAGTGAGAGCCTTGATGTTGTCGCGTAGGCGTTCCTGGTCTTTGGCGATTTGTTCAACTTCGGCGTCGATGCTTTCTACGCGCGCTTCTTTCGCCGCGAGACGGCTGCGCAGGTCGATGATTCGTTCGAGTGTAGTGCGCGTATTACTATCGATATAATTTTTCGCAACAAACAGCTCCAGATCCTGACGCGTGAAATTTGTCAGCGTGTAGGTCTCCATGAGCACCCGTTGCTCAGTAACTGGTAGTTCAAATTTCTCGTGCGGACCAACCTTCACGCGAAAGCGATAGTAGTTAGCAGTCTTCTCCTCTGGTTTTTGCGTGTCGCCTGACAGAGTCCAGTCCTGCCGCACGGGATGTTCGATCATAACAACGCGCGGTTTGTCCGTTTGGTTTGTCACCACGTAAATCTTTTGATTTGTTTGATGGTAATGCGCCTGAAAGACGCCGTTGACTGCTCGCACCAGGAAAGTTGGGGCGCGCTTTTCTTTCGCGCGTGCGGTGACCAGCGTTCCGAGATCGAGTTCGAACGAAATCAGCCGTTGTTCGCCTGGTTTGAGTCTCTCCATTAGAGCTTCGCCCGCATAAGCGTCACCCTCGATTACAGTTAATGCGCCACCCTCAAGCGTGAGAGGCGAAGTGTTCTTGAGCAAGATTCCACCCATAGGCCGATCCTGGCGCGCGCTCTCGTTGTAAATCGAAACGCGTTCACCTTCCATGCGTGTCTGCAAAATCGGAATAAGCGCCGAACGATCGCGCGGCACAGTGACGGGCTGGTCGATCCGATATTCGAAGAGGTCGCCGACTTCGCTTCCGGTCGCCGCTGTTTCGACGCCCGATTCGGGTTGGGTAATCGCGTCACTGATGGAAACGCCATCCAGCGAGGAAGTATTCGACACTCCTCCTCTTAGGCTGTAGAGTCCGCGTACTGTCGTCGAGCTGGAGCTGTTCAAGACTTCCGAAGAGGCCGTAATAGTTACGGTTTCCTGAACACTCCCGACTTCCAGCCTAATATTGCCGCGAGAGGCGGAGTGGCTGCGTACAGGTAAGTTCGTCAAAACCGTGCTCTTAAAACCTGATGAGTCAACCTTGACACTGTAGGTCCCGGGCGCCAGCACCGGTGACGTATATCGGCCTTCGCTCGATGTGGACGTAACAACCGATTGCTGCGTTTCACTGTTCGTGATTGTCACCGTGGCCCCGGGAACCACCGCGCCATTTGGATCCGTGACGACGCCGCTAACCGTGCCGGCGACGCCACCGCCGCCTCCGCCTGGACCACCTCCCCCTTCGGCAGGTTCGTAAATCTGCGGATCCAGATTCAGATCTTCGGGCATCGGCACGACCGGTCTATATCGATAAAACGGTCTCTGAATCTGTTGAATGAAAGAGACCGGCGAGCCGGAGACCAGCGACAACGAAATATTTTTCCAGTCTTCTTCGCTAACGTTGTCAACAATTGCCCAGCCCTGAAAAAACGGTTTCCCGCTTGAATCCAACACAACGCGATAGGTTGTTTTCCAAATAGGTGCCGCGATCGTATAGCTCACCAACATTTCGCGCGCGCCGATTCCGTCTGAGGTAACTACGATCGTCTTAGCATCGCGCCGGCGAGCCGACGCAGTCGCACTAGCGAACTCGTTCAAGTCCCGACGTGCTCCCTCGTCGATAAGCTTAATTGAGCGAATGTCATCCAGATCGAAACTCATCAACTCGCCGGTTTCAGATGTGATTACAAGGCAGTGACTAGTCTTCAGGCCGTCCTTTTCCGGTTTACGCTCTTCGACCGTAAGGATCGACCCGATCGCGGTGCGATTTGCCGTCGTAATTGCCACGTGCGCGCCTTGCAGTTGACTCAACACACCGGCGAGGCCGCCGCCGTTCTCGCCTTCGCTGCCGGCGTCGATCGAAAAAGGAATATCGGCGAGGCGCGCGGCGGGCGGCGCCGACGAGTTGTAACTCACCGCGCCAATCCGGCCCTGGCCCAAGTCGAGCACAACCATTGACTTCAGCACGTCATCGACCTGGGATTGTTTGAATGAAAGACTGATCTCGGCGTGTCCGGTGACAGTTCCGCGGCGCTCGATATAGGCAACGCCGTTGCTGTATAGAATCACACGCCGAATCGGGAGTGTTTGACTCGGCGTATTTGCTGTCGTTAATTGTGTTGGGTTCGCTCGACGAGTAGTTCGGTTTTGCGCAAACTGCGTTGTCGAAAAGAGAGACACTGCGACTAAGAAGAGGAGAGTGCGGTTCATGGCCCTGGCCTCCTTAAGGCAAAGAAGAAGTTTGTTAGAACGTTACGAGGAGACTTGCGGAGAGACGTTGTTTACGAAAAGCTGGATAAGCATCCGAACAATTGATGCGGGAAGCCACCATTTACGTTCGCCGTTCAAAGAAAAAAGCTTAAGCAGATGCACCTCGTGAAATCACCCTGCGACGAGATTTTCGTCTCGACGCGTAAAGCCGCAACGACTGAATGCGGCAAGGCGCAGCGACGTTGGACGTTGGCTGCGACCATCGTCGGGTCGAGCATGGTCTTTATCGACGGCACGGTCGTCAACGTGGCGCTGCCCGTTCTGCAAACCAATCTCAACGCAAGCGTCACCGATGTTCAGTGGGTAATTGAAGCCTACACCCTGTTCCTCGCTGCGCTGTTATTGCTCGGCGGCTCGCTCGGCGATCGATTTGGGAGAAAGAGAATCTATGCGATCGGCGTCGCTGTTTTTGCCGTGGCTTCGGTTTGGTGCGGTCTGGTGCCGAGCATCAACCAACTGATTCTCGCTCGCGCCGCCCAAGGAGTCGGTGGAGCGCTGTTGGTGCCGGGCAGCCTCGC
>JBKPPE010000058.1:0-8318 GCA_046733375.1 Acidobacteriota bacterium
TTGGCGATGCGCAAGTCTATCGGACGCTGAGGCTAATGGTTGCCGCGGCCACGCCTCTGGTGCGGAAGACTAACAGTAAGTCAGAAAACTATCCGATAGGGATGCTGAAATCGTCGTTCACCATTACAAACGACGGTAAACAGGTGCTGGCGGGCCGGCAGGATTTCATTGCGCAGAATGGAATCGACCAATGGCTAGGCGGAGTTCATCTACACGGACCAGAAGCGCGTTGGCGTTGGGACAACGAGGCGCAGCAGTTGCTGAGTGTGTAACGCAAACTGTTAGTTTGCGCTACTTTGCACATCTGAATCCCGCGATCATCCAGCGCTCGTGGGGATAGAAAAAATTTCGGTAGGTTGAACGAATATGAATTTGCGGCGTGGCGAACGACCCGCCGCGCAAGACTTTCTGACCAACGAACCATTTGTCATTGTACTCGTCGAAGTCTGATCTGAAACCAGGATAAGGAACATAATCGGAAGTGGTCCATTCCCAAACATCGCCGATCATTTGATGACAACCGTTTGCCGTTTGGCCTGCGGGAAATGCGCCGATCGGAGCGACGCTCCACAACCCATTCTCGAATAGATTTGCGTGTGACTCCGCGGGTGCAGAATCACCCCAGGGAAAATCGCGTTTCGATTCCCCTGGCCGCGCGATGCCTGTTGATCCGGTCGCTATCGCTCCCGGTACTGACATGGTCGCGGCTTTTTCCCATTCAGCTTCCGTCGGCAAGCGTTTGCCCGCCCACTTTGCGTACGCCGACGCTTCGAGAAAGCTGACGTGTGAAACCGGCTCGTTGGCTTTGTCGGTCGCACGATGCAGTCCGGCGAAATCGCGAATCATCCATTCGCTGTCGTGTTGTTCCCAGTAGAGTGGTGCTTGCCAATGTTCCGTGTTTACTTTTTCCCAACCCGCCGAGTGCCACCAACGGAAATCTTTGTAACCGCCATCATTCATGAACTCCAGATAATCACCGACGCTAACGGGCGCGCGATCGATCGAAAAATCTTCCAGCCAAACTCGGTGCTGCGGCCGCTCATTGTCCCAGGCGAATGGGAGCGCACGCATCCCTGCGTGCGGGTCGCCGGCATCCTTGCCGGCGCTTTCAAAGCCGAGTTCAAACAATCCACCTTCAACCTCAACCATGCCAGTCACAGTCTCAACCGACTTCGGCGCAGGTTTGAGCGGCGCATCAAACTGATCGCAAAGCAGATGTTTGATGTCATAGACGAGCAACTCTTGATGCTGCATCTCGTGTTCGAGACCGAGGCGAATGATCCGCAGAATCTCGTCAGCATCGTCACGACTTGAAAGCTGCTCGATGAAACGCCCCATTTGCTCGTCGATGTGCGCGCGATATTTTCTGGTTTCGGCAACCGTCGGACGCGAACGCGTGCCGCGCTTCGGCCGCTCAATGCGCGGCCCGAAGCCTTCGTAATATGAATTGAAGAAGAAAAGAAAATCCTCGCGGTAGTTTTGGTAACCCGGCTGATACTTTTGCAGCACAGTTTCGAAGAACCATGACGTGTGACCGATGTGCCAGCGCGGCGGCGACATGAACTCCGCCGTTTGGATCACGTAGTCTTCGATCTCGAGCGGGGCGACGATTTCGAGCGTGCGCGCGCGGACGGATTGATAGAGTCCAGCGATTGACGGAATCGGTAACTTCGCAGGCTGTGGAATTGGTGAAGCCATTGGATGCGGTTATCGCGATGCCGGTAACATCGGTTCTTAATCTTACCGCCACACAGTGACCCGTCAAAGAGGACGGTCAACGAACCTGCGAAGCAGGTGGCAGAATGTAGCCCCGGGCGTAAGCTCGGGGTACCGGAAGAGAAGACGACTCGAGCCCCGAAGGGGGCGACAAAGTTGCTTAATTCTGTCGCCCGCTAAAACGGGCTCTGAAAACTTTTGGGGGGATTGATCCCCGGGCTTACGCCCGGGGCTAGACTCTGCCGCCAGCTTTGCTGGCTGATTGAAGCGTTCCGTCCCCTTGTCGCTAAGAAACCACGATTGCTTTCGCGCCACGACTCTTTGCGCGGCCAATGACCTCAGCCCGCGGATAATTGCCGCGCAACTCCGTCAACAAATCATCCGCTTGTTCGTCTGGAATCGCCAATAACAGCCCGCCCGCCGTCTGCGGATCGTAAAGGAGCTTCATCAAATTCGGATCGATTCCATCAGCAATCGAAATATCCTCGCCGACATATTCACGATTGGTTTTATCGGCGCCGGTCATCAATCCCGCCGCGGCCAATTCCCACGCACCATTTATTAACGGCACGCGCGCTGAATCGATTTCAATTGTCACGTTACTCGCGCAAGCCATCTCCCAAGTGTGTCCCAGCAGCGCGAAGCCGGTCACATCAGTGGCGCCTTTCACATTAAATTTCGCGATTGCCTCAGCGGCAAACTTGCCCGGCGTCATCATCGTCGCGACCGATTCGGCGATGACTTCCGGAGATGCTTTCGCGCGTTTGATTCCGGTTGAGATCACGCCCGTACCAATCGGCTTCGTCAGGATAATCACATCACCGGGCCGCGCGCCGGAATTGGTTGCCACATGATTCGGATCGATCACGCCGGTGACTGAGTACCCGAACATGATCTGTTCGTTGTCGACACTGTGGCCGCCGACGAGAGCGACTTTATTTTCCGTCAGTATCGACAAACCGCCGCGCATGATCTCCTGCAGAATGGAAAAGTCAACGCCCTTCTTCGGGAAGCAGGTAATCGCCATCGCCGTCACCGGCGTGCCGCCCATCGCCCACACATCATTGATCGAATTGAGCGCGGCGATGCGGCCGTAATCGAATGGATCATCGACAATCGGCGTAAAGAAATCGAGCGTCTGCACCATCGCCAGATCGTCGCGCAGTCGATACACTCCGGCGTCGTCCGCTTTGTCGAAACCGACCAGCAGATTCGGATCGTCAGGTTGTTTCTCAAGCCCGCTCAACACCTGAGCGAGTACGCTCGGCGCGAGTTTCGCCGCTCAACCAGAGCACGAAACCATCTCAGTCAGACGCATCGAATCTCTCCTTTCGCGGATTGTGATTGAAAGCGATTCAGCGTCGCATCGCGATATGATATTGTCAATCGGATTCAACCAATAGGGGTGGGCCATGTCATTCGCGCAATTTTTTCGTTTCGTTTTGATCATCGGCTTCGTCGCAAGCGCGTCAATCGTTGCGTCGGCGCAGGACGCAGATCTCATCCGTCACTTCGACTACGATCAAAAAGCTCCACTCAACATCAAACAAGTCGGCGTGGAGCAAAGGGCACACGCAACTGTTTACGACATCACGTACGACAGTCCGAAAGGTGGCGCTGTTCCGGCGTATCTTGTCGTTCCGAAGGGCCGGGGCCCATTCGCGGCGGTGATTTGGGGACATTGGTGCTGGCAGAATTCTCCGATGCGCAATCGGAAGCAGTTTCTTGACGAAGCACTGGCCCTGGCCCCGAGCGGTCTGGTGTCGCTGCTAACAGATCATCCGATGTCACGTCCCGGATATGTGGAAATCAAAGATCCGCTCGATGAACGGAACGCAACTCAATTTCTTCAGCAAGTGATTGACATGCGGCGTGGTGTCGACTTGCTCACCGCGCGCCGAGACATTGACACAAAGCGCATCGCATACGTGGGCCATAGCTGTAACGCGGCCGTCGGCGCCTTGCTGAGCGGGCTTGATCGGCGCTTCAAAGCCTTTGTGCTTATGGCTGGCACCACGTCCGACGAGATTACTAATAACACGCCGGAGTTTCGCGACTTTCGCCAAAAAGTCGGCCCGGAAAAGCTCGACGCGTTCATTAAGAAGTATTATTACCTCGACCAGGGAAAATTCGTTTCGCACGCTGCCCCGGCGGTAGTGCTGCTTCAGTTTGCCACGCAGGAAAAATTCATCACACCGGAGCGCGCCAAACTTTACGCGGACGTGGTGAGCGAACCGAAGATCTTCAAGTTGTACGATGCGCCTCACGCTCTTAATGCCGAAGCGCGGAAAGATCGCATCAAGTTTCTTATTGATCAACTGAGGCTCAAGCCGGTGCAAGACGATGTCATAAACTCGATTCCCAATCTGGATCAACCGCCGGCACCTAATCAGTAGCGCAGTCAGAGTACCAACTTCAGTTGGGTGTTAGCGCGGAAAAGACCCGACTAAAGTCGGTACTCTGACGCTTAGCCAGATGCATGACGTTCTAATCATTGGCGCTGGTCCCGCGGGTCTGTCCGCCGCGCGTTGGTGTGACGAACTCGGTCTCGACACGCTCATACTCGAACGGAGCGAGGAAGTCGGCGGACAGCTTCTCTCAGTCCACAACCCGATCGAAAACTATCTTGGAGTTCGTGCCGAAAACGGTCTTGCGCTGCGAGATCTGTTTGTTGAGCAGACTAAGGATTGTGAATTCGATCTCTGGACAAACGTTGGGATAAGTAGCGTCGACCTGAAAGCAAAGCGGGTCGCGCTGAAAAGCGGTGAAGAGTTGCAGGCGATCGCGATAATTATCGCGACCGGTTTGCGCCGGCGTACCCTTGGAATTCCGGGAGAAACGGAATTCGCAGGACGCGGCATTATCGAAACCGGCGCGCGCGACCGCGATCAATTAGCCGGTAAAGATGTCTGCGTGATTGGCGGCGGCGATGCCGCGGCTGAAAACGCTTTGTTGCTGGCGGAAGTCTGCCCGACGGTGACGCTGGTCAATCGCAGCCGAAAGTTGCGCGCGCGGCGGGAGTTTGCCGAACAGCTTCACACTCATCACTGCATCACGGTCTTTCCTGAGTCGCGTGTGCGCCGCATCATCGGCAACGAGCGCGTCGAAGCGGTTGAAATCGAACGCGGCGGAGCGATCAAGCCCTTTCAAATGGCGGTCCAGGGCGTGCTGATTAGAATCGGTTGGGAGCCAAACACTGATTTTGTTCGCGGCCAATTGGAGCTTGATCAAAGTGGCTACGTGATTGTTAGCTCGCAACAGGAGACAAGCGTGGCCAACGTCTTTGCAATCGGCGATGTGGCGAATCCGTTGGCGCCGACGACTGCGGGCGCGGTCGGCGCGGGTGCGACCGCGGCGAAAGTGATTGCGGCAAGACTAAAAACTTAGTTTCACGTTTCAAGTTCCAAGTTTCATGTTCACAATCGAAACTTGAAACCTGAAACTCGAAACTTGAAACTTATTTTCCACTCAACCACGCCGCGCGCAACGCCTTCGCCTCAGCTGATGCATTCGGATCAGCTTCAAGGCGAAAATTGAACAGCAGCGGCGGGCCCATCGTCACCGTCATGTGCGTGGTTTTGCCGTCGCGTTGTACAACCAATGACACCTGATCGCCGGGTTTGTAGCGACTCACGGTCTTCAAGAGGTTAGACGGCATCAGCCTGGTTCCACCAAACAGCGTGATCACATCGCCGTCTTCCAAACCGGCCGCCGCCGCCGGAGAATTCGGCCGCACATCGGCGACTTTGAAAGTCGTCTTCTCCTCTTCATCCGCGGTGATGCCGACGGTGACCGGCCCGCGCGGCTCGCGAACGAATTTCAAACCAACTTGCGAGAATGCCAATTCGTAAGGCGGAGTTTCGACGCCGCTCACATATCGCTTGAAGAAGTCGCTCAAGTCCTCGCCGGCAACTTCCGATGCGACGCGAAAAAAGTCTTCATCGCGATAACCTCGACCGCGCAAGTAGTAACTCGCGTTCGGACTGTCCCGATAAAACTCTCGATACATGTGCCTCATCACGTCGTCGAGTGAGGCCTTGCCTTTTGTCTTCCCGCGAATCAGCAGATCCAAAACCACGCCGATAATTTCACCTTTCGGGTAATAACTGATCGAAGTGTTCGAGAGGTTCGTCTCTTGTGCATGCGGCGCGTCGTCGATGTATGGTGCAGACAGAGAAGAGTCTTCCGCGCTCATCAATTTGCTGCCGGGCGAGTTGTCGACGTCGCTGATTTGATCGGTCAGCTCTTTGTAGAACTTCGTATCGTCCCAGATTCCCGCGCGCCGTTGCATCAAGTGACCGTAATAGTTAGTGATGCCTTCCGCGATCCACAGTCCGCGCGTGTGCGCCGGCCGCGTGAAATCCCAGGGCCCAAGCTCAATGGGACGCAGACGCTTCACGTTCCACACGTGAAAGAATTCGTGCGAGGCCGTCGCCAGCGCCTCTTCCAACTGTCCGGGATCACCCAGCGCGCCGGACAAAATAATTTGCGTCGAAGTCAGGTGCTCCATGCCATCGCCTGAGTGTCCATCGTTTGCGAAGTGAATCAAAAAAGTATACGAATCGAATTCCGGCGGTCCCCACATTGCTGTCTCTGCGCGCACGATCTTTTCGATCCGACTCACCAGTGCCGGGCGCTTGCCGCCCTCTTTGCCCAGCGAATGCACGACAACGTGATACTGCTTGTCGTCGACGGTGAATGTGTCATCCGTCCAATCGGGCGCGACTTCGGTGGGGGTGTCAATCATGATGTCCCAGTTTGGAAAGTGCCATTCGCGCTGGTCGCGACTGTCCATGCGGCCGTTGACGACGCGCCAATCCTTGGGCGGATCGATCGTCAGTGTCACCGGGTCAGGTTTGTGATTGACGACATACATGAACAGATTGCCGCCGTTGAAATTTGCGTGACGCGAGTCGAGTTGTGAAAACGTGCCTGAGAGATCGTTTCCGTAAACCTTGTAAGTGATCGTCGCGCTGTGTGTGTTAGTCATCGCGACGCGCCAGGTTTGTTCATCGATGCGCGTCACCGGAAAATCCGGCAACATGCAGCGCACGTTCGCCCGCGGACAAATTCCGCCGAGCGCTTGAAATTGCTGAACATTCTTCGCAAAATCGAAGACCGCGTAGCGGCCAGGCGACCACTTCGGCATCTGGAAATCGAGTGACTCCGGCGTCCATGATGGCGGGACTTCGACTTCAATCGTTACTTCAAACAGGTGCGAACTCGGCTGGGACATCGCGAGCCGGTAATTCAGTTTGAGCGGCTGATCTTGCGCGGGTGCGACGAGGGGAATCGTGAGCAGGACGAGCGTCAATAGTGTCGCACGCACGGTTGAGAGTTTTTTATTACGCATGTGCTCGAATAATCCAGACCGCAGACTCAGACGGCGAGGATATCATTCTTCAGTAAGAGGCAGTCAGTACCGGGAGCGGTAGCGACCGGGTCTTTTCTTTGAACATCATTTGCGCACCCGGTCGCTACCGCTCCCGGTACTGACTACCCTCCTCAGCAAGTGTGACTAAAAATCATTGTTACGTGCGACATTCTCTGGCAGAATCTGCCAGTCCAAATTGCTATAACCTCCAAATTTCATTCCGCTGGAGTTGTTGAGATGAAAAGACTGTTCGCAATCGCAGCCCTCTTTGGCTTGCTGCGCGTCATGGCCGGCGCGCAAACACGCGACGCGGGGCCGGCGACATTGATCAAGAACGCAACGGTGCTGACGGTTTCGCACGGGACGCTGACGAATACCGACGTGCTGCTGCGCAACGGAAAGATCGCCGCTGTTGGCCAAAACCTGAATGTGCCGACCGGCGCGCGGGTAATCGACGGGACGGGCAAGTTCGTGCTGCCCGGCATCATCGACGCGCACTCACATACGATGATGGATGGGTCGGTGAACGAGTGCACCAAGTCAGTCACTTCGATGGCGCGCACGCAAGACATTCTCAATCCGACGGCAATCGGTATTTACCGGGAACTCGCCGGGGGAACGACGGCGGCGCTGTTGTTGCACGGCTCGTGCAACGCGATTGGCGGACTGAGCACGACCGTAAAATTCAAGTGGGGCCATCCGGCGGCGGACTTTCCGGTTCCCGGCGCGACGCCCGGAATTAAGTTCGCGCTCGGCGAAAATCCGAAGCGCACAAATTTCAACATTCCCGGTCTCACGCCGCGTTACCCGGCCACGCGCATGGGCGTCGAAGAAACGATTCGCGATGCCTTCACGCGCGCGCGAGATTACAAACGCGACTGGGACGATTATCGCGCGGCCACCTCACGCGGCGAGAAGAACCTGATGCCGCCGCGGCGCGATTTGGAACTCGAGCCGCTCGTCGAAATTCTCGAAGGCAAGCGTTTCGTCCACTCGCATTGTTATCGCGCGGACGAAATTTTAATGCTGATTGGGATCGCGGACGAGTTTGGTTTCAAAGTGCGCACGTTCCAGCACGTGCTCGAAGGCTACAAAGTCGCCAGCGAAATCGCGCGTCACGGCGCAATGGCTTCCGCATTCGCAGATTTTTGGGGATACAAGATGGAAGCCTACGACGCGATTCCGAATGACGTGGCGATCTTGACGCGACACGGCGTGGACTCGTCAG
>JBKPPE010000059.1:0-4802 GCA_046733375.1 Acidobacteriota bacterium
TTACGACGCCGCGCTCGAAGCGGATGAGGTTTTGGTTTTGGAAGATGGCGCGCCGCAGCAAATCAGGAGTATCCAACATCTGCCGACGAATGTTTTGTTGTTACTGGATGTAGGTAACACGCTTGGACTGAAGGACACGAACTTGACGCGTGCGCTCGCGACGCGAGTGATCGGGTCGTTGCATCCCGATGACCGGATCGCTGTCATGCAATTCGCCACGCGACCAGAACTTCTGCAAAAGTGGACCACTGACCGAGCAGCGTTGGCGAAAATTCTTGCACCCAAGGGAAAATTGATCGCGGGCAAGAACAGCCGGCTCGCGGATGCAATTGTCGCGGCGGCAGCTCAATTCAAAGACACACCTGCCGGTACTCGACACATCGTTCTGATCACGGATGGCGTAGAGGCTCCCGGCAGCCGGATATCGATCACAGAAGCAGTAAAGCAATTGAACTCTGTTCAGGCTACCGTGCACATCATTAGCTACACGGCGCTGGCCCGGACCACGCTGAAGAACAATAACAAGGTCGTTCGCGGCGGCGATGGCGTGCAGCGCGATGGCAATCCGGCCAGTAACCCAGTGGCGAATGGCGACCCAACGCTGCCGCCGGGAGCCACGCGCACGCCTGTTTTCAAAATCGGATCGATTGATACGGACGTTGCGATGCGTCGGAAAAAGAAAGAATACGAGCGCGCCACGAAAGAGGCAGAGCAAAAACTGAAAGAGATTGCTGAAGACAGCGGCGGGCGAATCATTATCTCCGAAACACCCGAGAACCTCCTCGCGCAAGCCGACTCAATCACTCGCGACATTGGCGCCCAGTACGTGATCACTTATCGGCCGAGGCGACCTTTGTCAGCTGCCAAACCAGGCGAATACCGGCGTGTCGAAGTCGCGTCGCGTCGCGTAGGCCTCTACCTGAGAAGCCGCAAAGGATACGTGGTTCCAGCCCAGGAATAGCTTTCAAACTGCAGGCTTTGATTTGCGATGCGCAGTCTAAAGATTGAACGCTGAACACGAGGTGAAAATCTGCGCCAGCGGCTTCTGACACTCTCCGCCGTTCTTCTAATCGGTTTTGCCTGTGCCTATTCGCCCGCGCAAACTTCCACGAAACTCGCAGAAATCTAAAATCAGGACTAACTTGCAGGCGCGTTCAACTTCGACTCGATCGAAACCCCGAGCGGCCGCCAATCGGAGGCGCTGCGTTCTCGCAGCAGCGAACGGCGGCGCAATTCGTCCCAATCTTCCTTCGGAACGCGGTGAAAGGCTTCGACTATCTTTGGATCGAATTGGCGGCCGGCCCAATCGTCAAGTTCGCGCGCGGCGGCTTCGTACGATTGCGCCTTGCGATAGACGCGGTCGCTCGTGATCGCGTCGAACGCGTCCGCCACCGCAAAGATGCGCGCGCAAATGTCGATCTCTTCGGCCTTAGCTCCAAGCGGGTAACCCGAACCGTCCCACTTCTCATGATGCTGGGCAACCACTCTACCGGCGCCCTCAAGAAATTGGATGCCGCGCAAGATCTGTTGGCCGTGCAGTGGATGTTCGCGCATACGCTCCCACTCTTCCTCGGTAAGCTTCGCGGGCTTTCGTAAAATCGCATCGGGCACACCGATCTTTCCGATGTCATGCAGGAGCGAACCGAACTCAAGCGCTTTCATCTCTTGCGCGTTAAGTCCGTACTCTCGGCCCAGACGCAAACTGAAAGTGACGACACGCTCGGAGTGTCCGTGCGTTTCCGCGTCTCGAGTCTCAAGTGCGGCAGTCAGCGCTTGCAAAGTTGATCGGTAGGCATCCTCCAGAGATCCCAACGCTTCATCCAATTCAGCCGTGCGCTGATCAACCAGGTCCTCAAGGTGATTTTCGTATCGCTGTTTCGCGACAATCAGTTCATGGTGTTCATGCGCGCGTTGAATGGCCGCTTCGACCTGCCGCAGATCGAAGGGCTTCATCAAATAGTCAAACGCGCCGAGCCGCAGCGCGTTGATCGCGCTCTCGATCGTCTGCATGCCGCTGACCATTACGATCACGCTGTCGGGCGAGATCGTTTTGATATAAGGAATCATTTCCAACCCGCTCATCCCCGCCATGGTGATGTCACTGATCACCAGGTCGTAAGGTGTGACGCGAAGCCGAGAGAGAGCTTCTTCCGCCGACGATGCTTCGGCACAGTCGTACGACTGTTCGAGAAGGTCGTGCAGAACCCCGCGCACGGCGGCTTCGTCGTCAACGATTAGGAGACGCGGCTTGGCTGACTCGGGCATAAATTCGACATTGCGGACGAGCGCGACTCGAACCCAAAACAGTCGCGGCAACATCGTGGTGTGGGATTCCCTTTCGAAAGACAGAAGGGGCCAGTCTTACGCTGGCGTACGCATTGTACAACATGGTATTACCAATGGCCAACACTTTTTTGCCCTTTCTTGCAATAGTTTTTAAGCAGTAACCCTTGCAATGATTTCCGCTGAAGTGGGTGAGACCACGGCACGAGATTATGGCCCTCATGTTGACGTTCAATTTGCGGGTCTCTAATATGGCCTGACACCGCAGAAACGGTCCCGAAAGAGCCGGAGTGGCGAAATTGGTATACGCACCAGACTCAAAATCTGGCGAGGTTCACTCCTCATGAGAGTTCGAGTCTCTCCTCCGGCACCAGATTCCGCATCAACGCCCGAGTGGTTAAAGCCTCCCCTGAAATGGGCCGGTGGCAAGCGTTGGTTGCTGTCGCACGTCGCGCCGCTCTGGCGTGAGCATACACATCGCCGATACGTTGAGCCATTCTGCGGTGGTTTGGCGATGGCGCTCGGTTTGAGTCCGAAGCGCGCGGTACTCAACGATGTCAACGGTCACCTAATAAATTTTTATCGACAGGTGCAGCGTGGATTGGCGATGAGCCTCGATGCGCGTTATGACGAAACGCTCTTCTACTCACATCGAGCGCGATTCAATCGTCTGGTGAACCACGGTGGGGCGAAGTCCTCCGAAGCCGCGCAACTTTTTTATTACCTGAATCGCACTTGCTACAACGGACTGTGTCGTTTTAATCAAAGCGGCGAATTCAACGTGCCGTTTGGTAAATACAAGACGGTCAATTACGCGAGGACATTCCAGCATTACCAGTCTGTGTTTCGCCACTGGAAGTTCACGAATAATGATCTGGAAAAGTTAGACGTACGTGATGACGACTTCGTCTACGCTGATCCGCCATACGATGTTCAGTTCACGACCTACAGTGCTGGCGGCTTCTCGTGGGACGATCAGGTCAGAACTGCGGAATGGCTCGCAAAGCATCGCGGCCCGATGTTGCTCTCGAATCAGGCGACGCCGCGGATTGTGCGACTCTATCGCCAGCTCGGATTCCGACTGAAATTTTTCGATGCCCCTCGTCGCATCAACTCAAATGGTGACCGTGCGCCCGCGCGAGAAGTGCTCGCCAGCCGCAATCTCTAATCACAAAAAAAGGGCTGAGCGAGTTGTCTCGCTCAGCCTCAAATAGGGCAACGCGGATAATTTACTTCTTGACGCGCGAGTCTATGGGATCTGCCGGACTGCTCGGCGGGGCGTCAGGATCTCCCACGGCTTGCCCCGCGGGCGAAATGCCGTGCGAGGCGATTTCATGCGCAGTATGACGAGCCATTACGCTATGACGCCGGCCGTACGCGAAGTAGATCACCAGACCAACCGCCAGCCAAATAATCAACCGATACCAATTCTCAGCCGGCAACGAAAACATCAGCAGCAAACACGTGAGAATTCCGAGAATCGGAACCAGCGGCACGAGTGGCGCTCGGAATGGACGCTTCGCATCAGGATTTGTCCTGCGCATGACCAGGACGGCACCGCATACGATCACAAATGCGAACAGAGTTCCGATGCTGGTCATTTCCGCCAGAATGCTCAGCGGAATGAAACCAGCCATCGCCGCGACAAAAAATCCGGTAAGGATGGTTGATTTCCACGGCGTGCGCCATTTCGGATGCACGTCGCCGAAGAAACTGTTGGGGACCAAACCGTCGCGACCCAGTGCCAACATTACGCGTGGCTGGCTTAACATCATCACCAGCAACACTGAGGTGATTCCTGTCATGGCGCCGGCGGCCACCAAATACTGCATCCAGACCAAACCGGCGCGTTTGAAAGCATCAACAACCGGCGCATCAATATTGATCTCTTTGTAGGGAACCATTCCAGTCAGCACTGCCGAGACCGCGATATAAAGGATCGTGCAGATTATGAGTGACCAGATGATGCCTTTGGGAACATCCCTGGCTGGTTCGCGCGCTTCCTCTGAGTGGACGGAAACGGAATCGAAGCCAATGTAAGCGAAGAAGATGATCGCCGCACCCGCGAACATGCCGAGCGGCTCACCTCCTGCAGCGTGGCCTCCCAGAATCGTCTTGCCAAAGAAGCTGACGCCCGTATAACCATAAGGCGCGAATGGGTGCCAGTTGCTCGTCCCGTAAACGGTCAGGACCAAATAGCCGCCGATAGCTATAACCATTAGCACGATGACGAGTTTCACGGCCACCATCACGGCGTTGAAGCTGGCGCTCTCTTTGATTCCCTTGACGAGAATTATCGTCAGAATAAAAGTTATCAGTACCGCCGGCAGGTCAAAATAAGAACCGGTGGAGACAAAACCCGTGTGGGGACAACCTCCGTTAACATCCACATTCACACAATAATTAACCGGCGCGGAGCGGAAGATCTCGGGTATCTTCGCCGGAATCCACGACAGTCCTTCGTGAAATATCGGAATGAACTCCTGAAAGTGCGCCGACCAGCCGTGCGCAACTGTTGC
>JBKPPE010000060.1:0-7329 GCA_046733375.1 Acidobacteriota bacterium
AGCCCGGGGTCAGCGCAGAAAGAGAATTCGAGCCCGCGAAGCGGGCGACAGAAAATGAAGGTGACGAGAATATTCCTTCTGATATTGGCCGTCGGCCTTCTGGTGTCGGTTGAGTTTTGGCGCGAACGCGCTTTCACTCAATCATCCGATCTCGCGCTACCTCAGGAAAAACATCTCCGCAACGTTAAGCAACTGACCTTCGGTGGCGAAAACGCCGAAGCGTACTTTTCAGCCGACGGAAAGAAGTTGATCTTTCAATCGACGCGCGATGGATATGGCTGCGATCTCATCTACACGATGAACATCGACGGCAGCGACGTGCATCTGATATCGACAGAAAAGGGTCGCACGACCTGCGCGTATTTCTTTCCGAATGGAAAGCGCGTGCTGTATTCGTCGACGCATCTAGCTTCGCCAGAGTGCCCGCCGCGGCCGGACTATTCGCAGGGATACGTCTGGGCGATTTACCCTTCGTACGACATCTTTACGGCCAAGCCGGACGGATCGGACTTGAAACAACTGACTACGACGCGGGGTTACGACGCCGAGACTACGATTTCACGTCAGGGCAAACTGGTTTTCACGTCGATGCGGAGCGGCGACCTGGACATCTACAGGATGGATGCAGACGGCAGGAACATCCGGCGGCTAACGAACGAGCTCGGATACGACGGCGGACCGTTTTGGTCGTACGACGGAAAGCAGATCGTCTATCGCGCCTACCACCCACAGACGGAAAAAGAGAAAGCCGATTACGTGGCGCTGCTGAAACAGAATCTGATTCGCCCGACGGTGTTGGATATTTGGGTGATGAATGCCGACGGCTCGAACAAGCGGCAGGTCACGCATTTGAACAAAGCCAGCTTTGCGCCTTATTTCTTTCCTGACGGCAAGCGCATCATATTTTCGTCGAACGTTGCCGATCCGAAGGGACGCGATTTTGATCTCTACATGATCAAAACGGACGGCACCGCGATCGAGCGCGTCACTTACAACAATACCTTCGATGGCTTTCCGATGTTCTCGCCTGACGGAAAGAAGCTTGTGTTTGCGTCGAATCGCAATGCAGCGAAGCCGGGCGAAACAAATATTTTTATCGCCGATTGGGTTGAGTGATTTCTCTCTGTCCTCTGTGATTCACGAGATCCTTTTTCACCACAGAGGTCACAGAGGAACACAGAGGAAGAAAAATGAAATTCAGATTGAAGCAATTACCCCGCTATTTACTTCTGATAACGGCGCTCTCGGTTGCGGTATTCGCGCAGCAACCCGGCCAGCCCAGCGTCGATCGGCTTCGCAACACGATCATGTATCTCGCGTCCGATGCGCTGGAAGGCCGCCGCACGGGGACGCAGGGCGCCAACGATGCGGCGCACTACATCGCGGCCGAATTCAACATGCTTGGGCTTCGTCCCGGAATGCCGGGCGGCGGGCGGACGCGCGGCGAGAATCGCGCGCGTTACCTGCAACCGTTTCCGTACGTCTCGTTAGTTGAGTTGGGTAAGAACAATGTGCTCGTGTTGGATCCGCGTAAGCCCGATCTCCCGGGAAGCTTCAAAGTAGGCGTTGATTGGATGCCACTCGGCTTCTCATCCAACGGCGGGGGTCCAGGAGGCGAAACGGTCTTCGTCGGATACGGCATGTCTTCGGCGGACCTGAAGTACGATGACTACGCAGGCAGCAATGTGAAGGATCGGGTCGCGATTGCGTTTGCCGGAACGCCAGACGGCGACAATCCTCACGGTCAATTTGTTCAAGCCGGTCAAGTCCGTTTCAAGGCGGCGGCCGCGCGCGCGGCGGGCGCTCGCGCTTTGCTGATCATTTCGGGTGAAGAAAAGCTCAGTGACGATCGATTATCGCGCTTGACGTACGACAACTCCGGCGAAGCTGGGATTCCGGTAGCTGTAATTTCGAAGCAGACAGCGACATGGATCTTGGGAGATCTAAACACGCTAAAGGCGATGGCCGATGCACGAACTCGGACCGGTTCGAGCCCACGCACCGGACACAATGTTAATCTCCTGGTGGATGTCACTCGCCGCGAATCGCCTTCATTCAACGTCGTCGGCATCCTGCCGGGCACTGACCCTAAATTGAAGAACGAAGCGATCGTGATTGGCGCGCATTACGATCATCTGGGCCTGGGTGGCGAAGGCAGCCTCGCGCCGCGCGAAGGCGAAATCCATCACGGCGCGGACGACAATGCTTCGGGAACGGCCGGCGTGCTGGAACTCGCTCGCATGTTCTCGCAGGGTCCAAAGCCGCGCCGCACGATTGTTTTCATTGCTTTCAGCGGCGAGGAAGAAGGACTGATCGGATCGAATTACTATGTCAATCACCCGGTCGTGCCGCTCGCGAACACGGTCGCGATGATCAATATGGACATGATTGGGCGACTGAAGGATCAGAAATTGAGCATTGGCGGCGTCGGCACGGCGCAGGAATGGAAAGACGAAATCAAACGCACTCAAGATTCATTCACGGCACCGCAGACAATTCCGGCGAGTGCAGGCAATCACTCAAGTACCAGCACTGCACCGCCATTTGCGCTAACCCTTAACGAAGACGGCTACGGTCCGAGTGATCACTCCTCATTCTATTCCAAACAAATCCCGGTGCTTTTCTTTTGGACGGGCACGCACAACGATTATCACAAGCCTTCGGACACGGCTGAGAAGATCAACTATCAGGGCGAGGCCCGCATTGTTTCGTTTGTCGCAAACATCGTCCGCGACATCGACAAATCAGAAAAACGTCCGACCTACAGAGTTGCGAAGAGTGAATCGCAGGGACGCTCGACCGGGTTCCGCGTTTATCTCGGCACAATTCCGAATTATGCAGACTCGAACGATGGCCTATTACTCGACGGGGTGCGGGACGATTCTCCAGCGGCGAAAGCCGGCATCAAGGCCGGCGACAAGATTGTGAAGCTGGCCGGCCACGATGTGAAAAATGTTTACGATTACACTTACGCGCTCGGCGAGATGAAAGCGGGCGAGGAATATGAAGTAGAGCTGATGCGAGGCGGACAGCGGATTACGCTGAAGATTACGCCGGAAGCGAGGAAATAGACGGAAGGAAAAAGTAAAAAGGCATAAGGCAAAAGCAGCGGCCAAAAGCAAAAGGCAAAAGTTGAAGATCGACGCAAGTAGCGCCATCTTACTTTTGCCTTTTAACTTTTTCCTTTTACCTTGGTTGTTACCAGCGTGGTTCGCGGTCGTTGCGGCTGGGACGCCGATCACGATCGCGATCGCGGCCGCCACGGCCACCGCCGCCGCCGCCACCATAACCACCACCACCGCCGCCGTAACCGCCACGGTTGCCACCGCCACCGTAGCCACCGCCCCCACGATCCGTCCGCGGCCGAGCTTCATTGACGGTCAAATTGCGGCCGTTAAAGTCCTTGCCGTTGAACTGCTCGATTGCCGCCGCTGCTTCTTCCGGCGAAGTCATCTCGACGAAGCCAAAGCCTCGCGAGCGACCTGTCATCCGATCTTCGACGACCTGGGCCGACTCAACCGTGCCGGCCTGCGCGAAATGATCGCGCAAGTCGTCGCTGGTTGTTTGAAAGGGGAGATTTCCTACGTACAGTTTTGTAGCCATTTCTTCTTCTGTCCTTGTCCTTTGGTGCAAAAGGAAGCGCGGAACTCAATCACTGAATCAAAGGCAGGAATTACTGACTTTTCTTTCGGCGAAAGGCGACGTCCCGATGCTCTAACTAAAAGCGAGAGCGGCTCCTAACGTTGACAACTAACCTCACTCTCTCTCTTCATCCGAACACGTCGCTTCGCAGCACGGACAGGCGCCTCGCCGTCGAGGCGCGAGAGCAGGAACTAACTAGCAGAGTATGCGCGGGACGCCCCTGAAGTGCAAGCGATCCCGCGCATTTGAAATTCACGGTAATAGCCAACAAAACCAGCGACCCCGTGTCGAATTACGGTACTACGGCTGCCGACGATCCTGCATTGCTTGATCGATCGTGCCGGAGTCCGATTACAGCAATGGTCAAGACTGCCGCAATTACGCCCAGCGCGATCCACGTGCCTTTGCTGCCGCCGCCGCCACTGTCTTTATCGGTATCCTGCGGCGCCATGCCCACGCGGGGCGGCGCTTTGAAAAGATCGCGAGCCACTGTCTTGGCGTTCAGGAAATTGTGACTGGCTGTCGCGCGCGAAGCGATCTCAGTTCGCGAAAAGATACGGTTGAAATCGACCTTCGAACCCGGCGCGAGCTTAAGCTTTTCGGATGCAACCGCCACTGGCGTCACCCTGACGTTCGCCACATTCTCACCGCTCGCCAAATCGGTGGTTGTTGCAGTTGTGGCTGGAGCGTCGCCTTTCTTTGGCTCCGTCGAAGCCTTGGGCGCTCCCATCACGTAGACGTTCACGATGGCAACCACGAGTACCACTGTTAAAAGTTGAAAGACTTTTGAAAATCTCGCCATGTCCTTTTTGTTTTCCTCCTCCGTGTTGCTGCCTAGAGAATCTGCCTAAGTCCAAGTTTCTATTGCGTTTGAATTGGCGGGAGTCTAACTCTCAAAAGTGCAAAGGGTCAACAACTTTCGCGAAAAGCCACAGAAAAACAGCACTTTCAGAAGCGCCGCCGCCGTCGTTCGCGTCGTTGCACGGCGCACCGGAAAAGCCGCGCCGCATCGAGAATCAGCATGGATTCTCCCCCATAGATAACCGTGCCCAATGCCGGCGCCGGATTCGATTCAGTACCCGAAGCAGCCGGCTCGATGTCTTCAGCGGAAATCGTGATCGTCTCGCGGCAGGTTTCGGCTACAAGACCGAGTTGCTCATTGCCGCGCAAGACGAGGACAAATGGCAGCATGCTCGGCCAGTGAGTTACCGCGCCGGTGCCGATGGCGACGGCATCAAGCACCGTTATCATGTGCCCGCGCACACACACTACCCCGACCACCGCAGCAGGTGCTCGGGGCAAGTGCGCTACCGGACGCGCTTCAGCTGTGGTTTCAATCTGATTGGTAAAGACCGCAAAAGTTTGATCGCCGATGGTGAAAGGCAACAAATCGTGAAGTTGAGCGGTCTCAGCAGCCGCGGAATCGAGCGACGTTCCCGTATGCTGTCCGGACGTGGTTGGGTCGATCATCGAAACCATAAACCAGCTGCAAATCATTCGAATGAAATCATGCTGCCACAGGTCCGGTCAACAATTTTGCGCGTTCGCCCGTGCGATTCAGGAAAGATCTCACCGTATGATACAGTCGCGAAAAATCCGAAAGGAACCGTTTTCATGGATGAGTTCGATCAATATCGTGCCGCTATGAACGAGAAACTGTTGGGCAGTGACCATCTCGGTATCAAAAGATTTTTCGCGCTCGACACCCAAGCCTACGAGGACGGCGCGCTCGACAAAAAGACAAAAGAACTGATGGGACTGACCGCTTCGATCGTCTTGCGCTGTGACGACTGTATCACTTATCACATCAAACAATGCGCCAGCGTAGGCGTAACGCGCGAACAGTTCATGGACGCATTCAATGTTGCCCTCGTAGTAGGCGGTTCGATCACGATTCCGCATCTAAGGAGGGCTGTTGATAGACTGGATCAGGTTCTGACAAATTGAACATGAATTACAGAGGACACAAAGGAATCAGATCTTCGATCTTTGGCCTTTGGTCTTTGTTTTTTTGTTTTTGCACCGTGGTCTACGCGCTCTCGTCCGGAATCGCGCACGAAGAGCAAAGATCAAAGACCAAAGACCTGGTCGCTGAGAAAGGCTTTGAAATGCCCGTACAGGAAAGCGCAAGGATTCGCGCCCCGGAATTGACGGGAGGTCGCGGTTGGTTGAACACGGACAAGCCGCTCTCGCTCGCCGCTTTGAAAGGAAAGGTGGTGCTTCTGGATTTTTGGACATACGGCTGCATCAACTGCATGCACATCATTCCGGATTTGAAGCGACTCGAAAAGAAATATCCGAATGAACTAGTGGTCATCGGCGTGCACTCCGCAAAATTCGAAAACGAAAAAGACACGGAAAACATTCGCCGCATTATTCTGCGTTACGAAATTGAGCATCCGATCGTCAACGATGCTGATTTCAACATCTGGCGCGCTTATGCAGTTAACGCCTGGCCAACGCGCTACTTAATCGATCCGGCCGGTTATGTCATTGGCAGATTATCCGGCGAAGGGGGCTACGAAGCACTCGACAAAGCTATCGCGGATTCGATTGCCGAGTTTCGCAAACGTGGCGAATTGAATGAGGCCCCTCTAAAACTGGTTCTCGAGAAAGCGAAAGTCGGCGACTTGCCGTTGGCCTTTCCAGGCAAAGCGCTCGCTGACGCGAAGAACGACCGTCTGTTTATCGCCGATTCGGATCACAATCGGATCGTAATCACAAAGCTGGATGGAACGCTGGTTGACGTGATTGGAAATGGCCAACATGGAATGTCCAGCGGCCCCTTTGCGGAAGCAAATTTCTTTCGCCCTCAAGGCATGGCGCTCGACGGCGATAAGCTTTACGTTGCCGACACCGAGAATCACCTCATCCGACGGATAGACTTAAAGGCTCGCACAGTCGAGACCGTCGCGGGAACCGGAGTGCAATCGCACGAATACGGCGAAACAGGTCCCGCGATGAAAGTGGCTCTGAATTCGCCGTGGGATTTGCAGCTTGTGGGCCGCACGCTCTACATCGCGATGGCCGGGCCGCATCAGATCTGGCAGCTCGATCTCGACAAGCAAGAGGTATCGACGTACGCAGGTTCCGGCCGTGAGGCGCGCATCGACGGCGCGCGCGACGAAGCGGCCTTTGCGCAACCGTCAGCGCTGGCAACGGATGGAAAGACTCTGTTCGTTTCGGACGCCGAAGCCAATATTATTCGCGCCATCGATCTCGCCGCCGGCGAAGTGCGAACACTGGTGGGCGGCGATCTGTTTGATTTCGGCGATCACGACGGCCATGGCAACGATGTGCGCTTGCAGCATCCGCTTGGTCTCACCCGATGGAATGACAAACTACTGATCGCTGATACTTATAATCACAAAATAAAGCTGCTCGATCCGGCGGCACGAACCGTTACGTCATTCGCTGGAACCGGCAAACCGGGACAAACCGATGGCGCGTCGGCTTCGTTTTATGAGCCCGGCGGGTTGACGCTCGCCGGCGACAAGCTCTACGTAGCCGACACGAACAATCACGCGATTCGCGTGCTCGATCTGAAAACGAAAGAGACAAAGACGCTCACCATCAAAGGTCTGCAGCCGCCACAGCTCACTCAAACAGCGACCGCTGAAACTTCGGTCAATCAGGAAGAGATTAAATTGGCGGTGCAGAAGATCCGCAGCGGAGACGGATCCATCT
>JBKPPE010000061.1:0-5735 GCA_046733375.1 Acidobacteriota bacterium
AATCCGATGATTGCGGTGACAGTCGCGCATGTTGCGTGTGGCGCGCTGGTTTTTGCGGCGACAATTTTGCTGACCTTGAGAGTGTTTAGAGTTTTACGCGTTGAGCCCCGGCACGTCGGCGTGCTGGCCCCCGCATAATCACGAAGCCTGAGCGGGGATTCATCGAAAGAAAAATAGGGAATAATGAAGAGTAGTGCGATAGAACTGCATTCAACTGCCGTAACCGAACTGAGGCCGCGCCTCGGTTTGGGTCCGCGAATTTCCGCCTTCGTCGAACTGACGAAGCCGCGGATCACGTCGCTCATTATGCTGACAGCGGCGGCCGGATTTTGCCTCGGCTCACAAGGCGCGACGAATTATCTGCTGTTAATTCACGCCATGATCGGCATTGGGCTGCTGGCCTCAGGCCTTGGGACTTTAAATCAGTTCATGGAGCGCGATCTCGATCTATTGATGCGACGCACTGCCGATCGGCCGCTACCCACACATCGATTGCAACCATATGAAGCGCTTTGGTTCGGACTGACGCTAACGGTGATCGCGGAACTGTATCTCGCGCTGTTCACGAACTCGCTGACGTCGATTCTCGGACTGGCTGTGGTTGCCGGCTATCTGTTCGCCTACACGCCGCTTAAGACACGGACTTCTTTTTCGACCTTCGTCGGCGCTTTTCCCGGCGCGATGCCACCGGTGCTCGGATGGACCGCGGCGCGCGGGCATCTTGATGTCACGACCTTTATTCTCTTCGCCATTCTTTTCCTCTGGCAGTTCCCGCACTTTCTCGCAATCGCGTGGATGTATCGCGAAGATTACGGGCGGGCCGGGATCTGCATGTTACCGGTCGTTGAACCGGACGGTCGCGTTACCGGCCAACAAATTATCGCCTATACGACGATGCTTGTGCCGGTAAGTCTTTTGCCGACAGTGCTGGGCGTTTCCGGCAAGATCTATTTTGTCTCGGCGTTGATTCTCGGCCTGCTCTTTTTGGCCAGCGGCGTTCGCGCCGCACTTTCCAAGACAAATAAGGCGGCACGCGAACTCTTAATGGCTTCAGTATTTTATCTTCCGCTGTTGTTTGGCGTGATGGTTTTGAACAGGTGAATAGTAAATCGTGAATAGTAAATAGTTTCATCAGTTCCGCGGCGTCTATTTACGATTCACGATTGACGATTTACTAAGGAGGCTAAATGGGACGGATCCTTGCAATAGCCATCTGGATCATAACGGTCGCGTCGCTGTGGATGTTCTTGAGTCATCGCTGGTGGTTTCCTGAAGCGATCTCGGAACACGGACCGAGCGTCGATCGCCAATTCATCATCACGATTATTGTCTGCGGAATCGCCTTCGCCGCGGCGCAGATCGGTCTCGGTTGGGCTGTGTGGAAGTATCGTGATTCGGCTGATAAGCAGCGCGCGACCTATTCCCATGGCAACAATCGGCTCGAGGTGGTGTGGACCGTGGTCACCGCAGTGGTTTTCATCGGCCTCGCCGTGATGGGCCAGAGAGTTTGGGCTTCGCTGCATCTTCATGCGGCGCCGGCCGGCTCTTATCAAATCGAGGTGACGGCCCAGCAGTTTGCCTGGAACGTGCGCTACCCGGGCAAGGACAACGTGTTTGGCAAAACGGACGTTCAGTATATCGACGACGCGACCAATCCAGTTGGTCTTACCGACACCGATCCGAACGGCAAAGATGATGTCGTGGGGCCGACGCTGGTAATTCCCGTGAACCGTCCGGTTGAAATCGTTCTTAAATCAAAAGACGTCACGCACAGCTTCTGGGTCCCGCAGCTTCGCTTCAAGCAGGACCTGGTGCCGGGCATGGGCATTCACGTCCACTTCACCGCGACCAAGACCGGCAAATACGAACTGGCGTGTGCGGAGTTGTGCGGCATGAACCACTTCAAGATGAAGTCGTACATGCTCGTGCTGCCGCAGAGTGATTTCGACGCGCTCGTGCAGCTCGCTCCGGCGGAATTTCAGACAAAGAAAAACCAATTGCTCGACAGTTATCAGCTTCCGCAGTACTGAGTTTTTAGTTGCTCTCTTGAAGGAGAACCGCGATGGCAGAAGCAGCAACTCACGGCGAAGTGCATAGGCACCCAGCGCCGACGGGTTTCATTCGCAAGTACATCTTCAGCATCGATCACAAAGTCATTGGGATTCAGTACATCCTCCTGGCGCTGACCGCGGTGATCATCGGCATGATCATGTCGGTGTTGATGCGCATGAATCTCAGTTGGCCGGGAACCAACTGGCCGATCCTCGGCACGCTGTTTCCGACGGGCGCCCCCGGCGGCGTGATGAGCGGTGAATTCTATCTCTCGCTCGTGACGATGCACGGAACAATGATGGTGTTCTTCGTGCTGACCACAGCGCCCCAGGGGGGTTTCGGCAATTACTTCCTGCCGATTCAAATCGGCGCGGACGACATGGCGTTTCCGGTGCTGAACATGCTGTCGTTCTGGGTCACGTTCGTGGGCTTTATCGCTCTGGTGCTGGCAATTTTTGCGGAAGGAAATGCGACCGTCGGTGGATGGTTTACTGCTTTAGGCCAGGCGTGGGCGGGGGGAAGCGGAACGGTTGGCCCGATAGGCGGATGGACAGGCTATCCACCCCTGAGTGCGCTCGGTAAAATCGCCGGACCGGGCCAGGGAGCAGGTCTAAACCTCTGGATAATCAGCATCGCAATTTTCTGCGTCGGCTCGCTGCTGGGCGCGCTGAATTTCATCACGACGCTTTTGAACATGCGCACGCGCGGCATGTCGCTGATGCGCATGCCCCTGACGTGCTGGGCATGGTTTACCACAGCGATACTCGCGCTGCTGTCTTTTCCGGTTCTGCTCGGCGGCGGCATCCTGCTGCTGCTCGACCGGCTCGCGGGGACAAGCTTCTTTATTCCGGGCGGATTGTACGTAAGTGGCGCTCCAGTGCCCTTGCATAACGGGGGTTCGCCACTCCTATGGCAGCACCTGTTCTGGTTTTTCGGACACCCGGAAGTCTATATCGCGATTCTGCCCGGGATGGGCGCGACGTCGCACATTCTTTCGACGTTCGCGCGCAAACCAATCTTCGGTTATCGCGCGATGGTGTTCGCCATTTTTGCGATCGGCATGCTTGGCTTCTTCGTTTGGGGCCATCACATGTTCATGAGCGGCATGAGTCCTTACTCAGCCGTAGCCTTCTCGATCCTGACACTTTCGATCGGCGTGCCTTCTGCGATTAAGACGTTCAACTGGCTCGGCACGCTTTGGGGCGCGAAGATTCGGTTCACGACGCCGATGCTGTTCGCGATCGGATTCGTCTCGCTATTTGTCGCGGGCGGCATTACCGGACTGGTGTTGGGTCAGACCTCGCTGGATTTCTTTTTCCACGATACTTATTTCGTGACGGCGCACTTTCACCTGGTGATGGGCGTGGCATCGATCTTCGGCATGTTCGCGGCGACGTACTTCTGGTTCCCAAAGATGTTCGGCCGCATGATGCATGAAGGGATGGGTAAGTTTCATTTCTGGATCACCTTCATCGGCGTCTACGCGATCTTCATTCCGTTTCACGCGATGGGCATGCTGGGTATGCCCCGGCGCTATTCGAACTTTGCCGAATACGACTTTCTGAAGGGCTCGCATGGGCTCGTCTTATTTGTCACGGTCGCCGCGATCGTCACCGTCGCGGTTCAGCTCGTGTTTTACTTCAATTTCATCTGGAGCATTTTCAAAGGGAAGAAGGCGGCGAACGACAATCCGTGGGAAGCGACGACTTTGGAATGGACGATTCCTTCGCCGCCGCCGCATGACAACTTTGCCGGCGTCCTCCCTACGGTCTACCACGGTCCATACGAGTTTTCGGTGCCCGGCGCGCCGAATGATTACATCATGCAGACTGAGCCGGAAGGCGCGGTAGTCGAGGCCGGCCTGGGAGATACAAGCGGGAATGGCGGCAACGGCCACAAGCACTAATCAAGTTGTCGATGCTGTTATCGGCGGCGGCGGTTCGCGCGGCCGCAATGGCAATGGCTTTCGTAAGAACGGCGGTCACGGCGATGGCGACGGCTTTCACTATTCGCCGGCGCGTTATCGGGTCGGGATTTGGGTCGCGATTGCCAGCATCGTGATGTTGTTCACCGCGCTCACCAGCGCGTACATCGTCCGCATGGCGTCGTCGAATGACTGGACACCGCTGCGGATGCCGAAAGTGCTCTGGCTGAGCACGGCGGTGATTTTGATCAGCAGCGTCACGATCGAAATCTCAAAACGTTCTTTGAAGCGAGCAAAAGACACCCAGTACGGACTGTGGCTCACGCTGACAGCCGTGCTCGGTGTCCTCTTCGTCGGCTCGCAGTATGCGGCGTGGCGGAATTTAGCGCGGCAGGGCGTCTACATGGCGACCAACCCGCACAGTTCGTTCTTCTATTTGTTTACCGCCGTGCATGGGTTGCATGTTCTCGGCGGATTGCTCGCACTGGCGTATCTGCT
This sequence comes from Acidobacteriota bacterium, assembly GCA_046733375.1. Lineage (GTDB taxonomy): Bacteria > Acidobacteriota > Blastocatellia > Pyrinomonadales > Pyrinomonadaceae > UBA11740. The sequence continues at coordinate 4,475 of JBKPPE010000061.1, forward strand.
TCTGCGCACGCGTAAGAAACGTGACACGGTCGAAGGTGAGCTGCGACGCGTTGGTGCGGCCGAAGCGGCGACGGTCTATTGGCATTTTCTCGATGGACTGTGGATCTGTCTGTTTTTGCTTTTGTTCTTTTGGAAGTAACGTGGCACAGACTTCAGTCTGTGATTCCGTCGTTTAGCGGCGCGGCTACCGCCCGCCGGTCGGGCAGCAGCCCGACTCTAAACAAAAAAATTGTTTGGAGGTAACTCGTGGCAACTGAAGCTCAAGCCTTAACAAACGATTGGGGCGGTGGAGTTCACCCTTATCGCGTCGGCCATCGCAAGCTCGGCATGTGGCTTTTCATCATGTCGGACTCGCTGACGTTTTCGGCGCTGCTCATCGGCTACGCGTACGTGCGCGCCTCAAACGTTTGGCCCACGCCGTTCAAGTTTTCGCCGAGCATCGTTTTCTCGTCAGTGATGACGCTCGTGCTGCTGTCGTCCAGCTTGACCATGGTGATGGCCGTGTCCGCTTCTTCGCGCAAGAACATTTCCGCCGCGCGCAAGTGGATTATCGCCACTGCGGTTTTGGGCGCTACGTTTATCGTGCTGCACTCGATCGAGTGGCGTCACCTCATTCAGGAAGGGCTCACGCCATTTGCGTTGCCGGCAGAATGGGCTGAGAAGTGGCCGGGTGCGACCCCGCTCTTCGGCGCGACCTTCTTCGGCATTACGGGCATGCACATGTTCCACGTGTTCACGGGATGTATCTATCTGTTGGTCGTCGCCGGTCGCGCGAAAAAACTGAAACATGAAGATATCGAGATCAGCGGTCTGTACTGGCACTTTGTCGACCTGGTCTGGATGTTCGTGTTCCCGATGATTTATCTGCTGTCGATTGATGCGGGACATAAGTAGTGTTAGGCCCTCTCCCTCTGGGAGAGGGTTGGGTGAGGGACGAAGTTAGCGCAACCGTTCTTTTTTATGTAGCCCAGCGCTGGGAACTGAGATTGAATAGATTCATAGCCCGCTTTGGCGGGCGACAGAAAGCGCAGGAGAATCACAGATGAGCGCACACGCAGAAACTGAAGAGCACTTTTCCGGATCCAATAAGCTATTCATCTCGGTGTGGATTTGGCTTCTAGTCCTGACGGGCTTTGAAGTCTTTCTCGGCTACATCCATCTGCCGGTGGTTTACATGCTGGTGATACTGATGGGCGCCTCAATCATCAAGGCCGCGCTCATCGTTGCATATTTCATGCACTTGCGCTTCGAACGCCTGAAC
>JBKPPE010000062.1:0-3702 GCA_046733375.1 Acidobacteriota bacterium
TTCTCGAGGACCATGACAATGCAAGGACCACTCGACATAAATTCCGTCAATCCTTCGTAAAAAGGTTTGCCGCGATGAACTTCATAGAAGCCTTCCGCCTGTTTGCGGGTCTGTTGAATGAGCTTCAGCGCGCGAATGCGAAAACCACCGCCGATGATGCGATCGGTTATTTTTCCGGCGTGACCGGCCGCGACTGCATCAGGCTTAATGATTGCGAATGTTTGATTGTTCATGAAGGGGTTGAATGTTGTATTTAGAAACCGACCGAAACTCCCAAGGCTTCCATCATCGCGGCGCCAATGTCCGCCGGTGATTTCACAACGTGAATACCGGCTTCTTCGAGCGCTTTCATTTTTTCCGCGGCCGTTCCCTTCCCGCCCGCGATGATCGCGCCAGCGTGACCCATGCGGCGTCCGGGCGGCGCCGTTTGTCCGGCGATGAAAGCAACGATGGGTTTTGTGACGTGTTTTTGCGCGAACGCGGCGGCTTCTTCTTCCGCCGTCCCGCCGATCTCGCCAATCATTACGATGCCGTCGGTCTCTTCATCTTCCTGAAAAAGTTTCAGAGCGTCGACATGCGTTGTTCCGACAATTGGATCGCCACCGATGCCAATCGCCGTCGATTGTCCGAGACCGAGGGACGTCAACTGACCGACCGCTTCGTAAGTCAAAGTGCCTGAACGTGAGACCACACCGACACGGCCTTCGCGATGAATGTGACCGGGCATGATTCCGATCTTGCACTTGCCGGGCGAAATGATCCCCGGACAATTGGGTCCGATAAGGCGGGTAGATTTGTCGCGCAAGTATTCCTTGACCTTGACCATGTCGAGCGTGGGAATACCCTCAGTGATGCAAACCACTACTGGAATTCCCGAATCGGCAGCCTCCATGATTGCGTCAGCAGCAAATGCCGGAGGCACATAAATGACGGAGGCGTTTGCGCCAGCTTGCTTCACGGCATCGGCGACCGTGTTGAAAACGGCAATGCCTTCGTGCGTGGTACCGCCTTTGCCGGGCGTGACACCACCGACGACGTTCGTTCCATATTCAACCATCTGTTTTGTATGAAACGTGCCTTCTTTGCCGGTGATGCCTTGCACGACAAGGCGCGTAGATTTATTTACAAGAACGCTCATTCAAATTTCGAGTTCAGAATTGGATTAGATTGCGAGGGCGAAGTATAGCAATTGAAATTACGTTCGCACAAAGACGTGAGCTGGGCCGTCAAACGCAAATGAGCGCGTCGCTTTAGTTTTTCTACAGTTCAAACCGCTCACCGTACTGCGGCACTTCGATGTTCCAGCCAAACCGTTCGCGAATGTGGCTAGCCATGGCTTCTGCCGATCCCGTTTCGCCGTGCGTGACGAAGACTTTTTTTGGCGGCGAAGGCAGGTCTTGCAACCAGCGCACGACTTCTTTCCAGTCCGCATGGGCAGAGAAGCCGCCAATCTTCGCAATCTTGCAACGCACCGGAATCCATTGCCCGAGCACTTTCACTTGCTTCTCGCCGTCAGAGACGCGGCGCCCGAGCGTGCCTGCAGCTTGATAGCCGACGAAAACGACCGTCGCATTCTCGTCCGGCAACAAACGCAGCGCATGGTGCAAAACGCGACCGCCGTTCATCATACCCGAAGCGCTAATGATGATCCGCGCGCCTTCCATCTTGTTAATTCTTTTCGAATCGTCACGGGTGCTGCACGCCAGCATCGAATGCGTCTGCATCGGTGTAGGCGTGAGCTTCAAAGCCGACGCATACTCTTCATCCTGTTCGTCCTTATCGCCCGCGTAGGCACGCGTCGCGGCTGCAGCCATCGGCGAATCGACGCAAACCGGCAACACCGGAATGCGCTTCTCGTCTTCCAACTCCCGAATCAAATAGACAATTTCCTGGGCCCGACCAACGGCAAATGCCGGAATCAAAATGGCGCCTCGGTGCTGCGCCGCATCATTGATGATTCGTTCGAGCGCGACCTTTGGCTCTTCCGGATCGTGTAAACGGTCACCATACGTCGACTCGATCAAGAGATAGTCACAAGCTGGCGGCGCCGACGGATCGCGAATGATCGGCTGACTGTACTTTCCGAGATCACCTGAAAACAAGATTCGTCGCGACTCCACGTTGGCATTCATACTCACGAGCACGTGACTCGATCCGAGGATGTGGCCGGCAATCCGAAACTCAGCAGTAATCTCCGGTGTTATGGAAACTGGGGTGCCGTTATTCGGAACCACTTGCAACAGCTTCAGCGCTTCACGCGCGTCCACTTCCGTGTAGAGCGGCAATGCCGGCGTGTGCTTAGTTATCTTGTGACGATTCCGATAGTCGGCTTCTTCTTCCTGCAGTCTTGCGGAATCAGGCAAGAGTATCCGCAGTAAATCCGCGGTGCCGTGCGAGCAATACACCGGCCCGCGAAATCCGTGACGCACCAGGCGCGGCAAGTATCCCGTGTGATCGATGTGCGCGTGGGTCAACAGCACCGCACTGACCGCCGACGCATTGAATGGCGGTTCCTGCCAGTTGCGATCGCGGAGTTCGCGCTGTCCCTGAAATAATCCACAGTCGACCAGGACGCGCGCGCGATCAGACTCGATCAGATATTTTGATCCGGTGACGCTGCCCGCAGCGCCCCAGAAAGAAAGAGTTGGCATGGGCGGGATAGTAGCGGATCAGGAAACTGAAAGAACAGTCGCAAATGCGCTCCTCAAATTTTTTCACACCGCCGCTTTAGCGCGGTGAACAAGCGGCGCGAGTTACAGAAACCGTCTTAAACGTTTTCTGGGTGATCGCAGATTTGCGAGTCGCCCGCCTAAAGCTACGGTGTGAATGAGAATCAGAAAACTTTCCAACACGACGGCCTTCGCTTATGATGGCGCGCGACTCTTCACGAAGCAGACTATGAAACGTCTAACACTCATTCTACTGTCGATTCTTTTCGCAAGCTTCGCTTTGTCTATCGGCCCGGCGCGCGAGAGCGTGGCGAGAACTGCTCCTGAAACTGGACCTGCGGCTCAATACGATGATCCGTACTCAGATTTTCGGAACGTGCGCTATTCGAATGCGGGGCTGCTGAGTGAAAAGGACGAAATCAAACTGGGCACGCAACTTCATCGAGAAGTCACTAAGAAATACAACCTGACCGACGTCGGGATCGAACGCATCGAGCGTTTGGGCCAACGCTGTGCGCGCGCGAGTGTACGTCCAAATATTCTGTACAAATTTCACGTCGTGCAGATGAAAGAAATAAATGGCTTCTCACTTCCCGGCGGACACGTCTACATCACAACCGCGCTGGTAAAGATGGCAAATGACAATGAGCTCGCCTCGGTGCTGTGTCACGAAGTCGGCCACATCGCCGCGCGTCACAGTTTGAAGACGCTCAAGAAACGGCAGGAGTACAACGACATCGCGAAATCAATCGGGGAGATCACCGGCGTCGCAGGAGATATCGGTAGAGACCTCGGCGTGGCGCTTGGTCAGTTGGCGGGCGAAGGGCTGTTGACCTTCCACTCTCAGGAAGAAGAGCGGGAAGCTGATTTTCTCGGCGTGCGCGACATGTCGAAAGCCGGCTTTGATCCCCAGGGAATGATTACGATGTTTCAGAAATTGCAACGGGTCGAGAATCAGACTCCTGATTTACTCGGCAGCCTTTTTTCAGATCATCCTGACGTGCAGGAGCGGATTGATAACACGCGGTATGAG
>JBKPPE010000063.1:0-3892 GCA_046733375.1 Acidobacteriota bacterium
TCCGCTTGAGCTTGTCGGAAAGTGACTCGAACATACCTCAGACAACAATTCCGGCAGACGCGGAAACAAGCATGATAGGGGTCGGCCTGAGGGGTGTCAAGGAATGGAAAATGCAATTATTGCCGGAAACGCCCACAAACAAAGCTACGAAATTACATGGCAAATTCGACGGTTGACCAGCAGAAGTTGGTCACGCGCAAAAAGGACTGTGCTATGTTCACCGCGTCAGATGAGTTGAACGTGGGGTGACTCTCGCGCCCAGCGTCCTGCCTTCGGGGTTCGGAGGTGAAAAGCGAAAGTCATTCCGTCTTTATTGATACTTTCGGCGATCAGTAAAGTCAGGGCGAACACCGTTCGCTTCGTAAAGGTTCCCCTCTCTTGAGCGACAGAAATCATAGCGATCCGCCTGTCGTCGACCTGGAAAGAGCGCGTGCGCAACTGCGTTCGCGAGGCCAGGCATCGGCTGAAACATTGCGGGCGGAAATCGAGACGATTCGCGATCTGTTAGATCGCGGCTTGACGGCTGAAGCTCGCTCGCGGCTGACTTCAGTCCTTGCGCGCGCTACTAATCAGCCGTCCGTACTTGCCGCCGCGCGCTGCGCTCTCTCAACCGCTTTCGAGATGCAGGGTGAGTATGCCGACTCGCTCGACGCAGTTGCGATGTACGAAGCGCCCGAGAGTCGCGCGAAACTAGAACCGGAACTCAGTATTAGGGTCCGAGCGCAACTCGCTGTCGCTTACAACTACAACGGCGATCATCCAAAAGCCATCACGTTGCTGAAGTCGACGCTTCGTGAATTGCCGGAAGATGATCCGCAAGTCGGCGCTGTTTACGTCGCGTTGGCACGCGTCTATCGCAGCATTAGTGAATATCCGATCGCCCGTGATTATTCACAGCGTGCGCTCGATTGTTGCCGCCGCAACGCGGACTGGCGTGGCATGGCGGAAGCCTACTTTGGATTAGCCACTGCCGACATCCACGAAGGTCAACACGAAGAGTCGCTGAAAAACTACGAGCAGGCGATCAAACTCGTCGGCGATCGCGACGCGACGATGCTACTTGGCAGAACCTACGCGAACATGGCCGGCGCGTGCTGGTTCCTGCGACGGCCGCACGAAGGCATTCGCTATCTCGAGAAGGCAATCGCTTATTACGAACGCACCGATCACAAAGCGAACGCGGCCGACGGCTACAATACTCTCGGGATCAACTTGATTTTGATCGGTCAGTGGGACCGCGGCCAGGCAGCGCTCGAGCGCGCGTTGGCGATTGCCACGGAAAAAGATGAGCGCGGCGCCGAAGTTCCGATGATCCTGGACTCGCTCGGCGAGTTACTAATTCTTCGGGGAGAGATGACCGATGCGCAGGCCCATCTTGAGCGCGCGGTCACGGCGGCAGCGGAGCGCGGCAATCGCTGGTACGAAGGACAGGCGCGGCGGACGCTCGGCCGTTGCTACCTCGCCATGGGCCGCAGCGCTCAAGCTGTGACAGCAGCAACGCGCGCGATGGAGTTGGCGCAGGAGATCGGCGACCGGCAGGCGATTTGTGAGTCGCACCTATTGCTTGCTGAGGCTTACCTCGCCATCGGTGACCAGCAACACTCTGATGAAAGCTTGCAAGCCGTTTTGAAGTTAGTAAACGACTCCCAGGCAGATATGCACATCGCGGGCGAAGCACAACGCATCGTTGGGCTACTGGAAATGGCGAAGTCTGAAGCGGCCAGCGCCGCACAGCATTTTGGCCGCAGTGTCTCGATCTTTGATTTAATTGGAGACCGTTATCGCAGCGCTCGCGCGCATTTCGAGTTGGGACGCGCGTACGTTGTCACCCAGCCGGAACGAGCGGAAGAACACCTCACGCGCGCACTGAATATCTTTCGCGAACTTGGCGCGAAGCTCGATATTGAACGGGCGGAAAAAGCGGCGGCGGAACTCGACGCGCTTGGTCCGGAAAGACGGAAACAACGGGACACCGTCGTCCAGTTGCTCACTTTGCGCCTGGCGGAGGCGGTGGCGTCGCGCGAATTACTTTTGCGCGAGCTTGCCGCAGTGATTCGCCAGGAAACCAGTTCTAACCAAGTCATCATCTTCGAACCGGAACAAGCCGGTCGCCAGCGAATCATCATCGCGCACGGGTGCGAGAAGGACGCTGCTGAAAAATTGGCTGCCGAAGTCTCCACCGTCGAGGAAGCCGGCCGCGCCAAACTTGCCAACAAACGAGACGTCGCAATTATCGAGTTGAGATCGGACAACGCGCGACCGGCGACTCTCCTTATCTCTCCGCGCGATCGCGCGGTTCTTCCCGGCGGGCTTTCGCTCGATCCGCTGCTTCGGGTGGTGGAGCTCGGAATGGACGTTTGCGCATTGCGCGAACGCACCCGCACTGGCGATGGTGGCGAAGAAGAAAGCACGGCTGCCGGTGCGAGCCTGATGCCCGGATTCATTCACTCGAGTCCCGCTATGACTCGCCTCGTCGAAGAAGTTCACAAGATTCGATCGTCTGACGTCACAGTGCTGGTAACCGGCGAATCCGGCACCGGTAAAGAATTGGTGGCACGCGCGATTCACGCATTATCAGCACGCCGCGACAAGATCTTCGTGCCGTTCAATTGCACCGCGGTGCCGAAGGAACTTTCCGAAGGATATCTGTTCGGCTATCGGCGTGGCGCGTTCACTGGCGCGGTTAAAGATTCGGGCGGGGTAATTAAATCTGCCGCCGGAGGCACTCTATTTCTCGATGAGGTAGGCGATCTGCCGCTCGACGTTCAGCCGAAACTTCTGCGCTTCTTGCAAGAGGGAGAGATTCAACCGCTGGGCGAGCAACGGCCAATCAAAGTTGACGTGCGCATCATCGCCGCAACGAATACCGACCTGGAAGAGATGGTCGCACACGGTCGTTTTCGGGAAGACCTATATTATCGTTTGAACGTGATTCGTTTGCGTGTGCCTCCGCTGCGCGAACGACGATCGGAGATTCCGACGATCGTCAATTATTACGTCAATCATTACGGAGCGAAGTTCGGACGTCGCGATGTGCAGATAACTCCGCAGGCGGTCGATCTGCTGATGGTGGCGGATTGGCCCGGCAATGTCCGCCAACTTTGTAATGAAATTCAGCGCGTCGTGGCGCGGGCTGAAGACGGCGCCACGATCACACCAGAGCAGTTGTCGCCCGAGCTTCGCCAAATGTCAGCCCCGGTTACGCCGGCGACGAACGTCACTCCGATTGGAATAGGTTCGTCCGCAGGTTCGCTGACGGTGCAAATGGACAATCTGACGCTCGCCGATGCAATCGCAGAAGTTGAGCGCCGCATGATTGCCGAAGCACTTCGTAAACATAACGGAAACATCTCGCGAGCCGCTCGCGAACTTGGTCTCACTCGCCGTGGTCTGTATCTCAAGCTCGACCGTCATCAAATGACGGCAAGCGCCTAGATCCTCCCGGACTCCTGCTCGCAATACCCAAAACATGCTGAAAACGCTGAGCGTTTACGGCCATACGATGATTTGTACCGATTGGGAGATGGGGCGGTCGTGGCGCAAATGGTCAACGGAATATGGCGACCAGCCTGCGCAAGCAGCGACAACTAATCCGTCTAAAGGCAAGATCTCTGGCCATCCCACTAAGCACGCTAGCGTACTGAATCTCATGTAAGAGCCGTGATATAAGCTCCGTCACACGCACGGAAAGTATTGAGTGAGGCTTTCCGCGACGAACGGGCGACGCGAGCGCGCATCTTTGCGTGGGGCAACGTGCGTGGGACAACGCGTCGCCCTGTTTACTTTTGCATCAACCTTTCGACTTTTGTATCCGACTCCACTTTTGCAGCAAAGCCAAAACGCTGTGTACTCAGTAGTCATTGGATAGCTGCTACTCAGCGCAGTCCCACAC
>JBKPPE010000064.1:0-5432 GCA_046733375.1 Acidobacteriota bacterium
GCTCCCACTGGACTAGGGCTACTGGCGGAACTGCGAGATACAGTGGAAAGAGCCAAGCGTTCCCCGCGGTGATTATAATTCTCCCCATCTTTAGCTGGATAGTTGACGTATGCCTCGGACTAAGAGAGCCAAACTTCCACACCCGTTTAGATTTCCACTCAAGCCTCACTGCCGCGTGCATGGACCACAGGGACACAAGTCCTATACGGCGTATAAGCAGTGGTTGCGAGACGAATTTGCGTTCCGGTGTGTTTACTGTTTGACGCGAGAGCGCTGGAGCGCGGATGGTCAGAACCGGTTTAGCATCGATCACATCAAACCGAAGAGCAGACATCGCAAGCTGATCACCGACTACGACAACTTAGTCTATGCCTGCCAAAGAAGTAATACCTTGAAGTCGGCAAAGCTCGGCTTGCCCGATCCCTGCCAGACTAATCTGAGCAAGCACTTAAAACTGTTGCATTCAGCGTTATTCGTTGGGTTGACTCCAGAAGGAAAGCGCCTGGTGGAGTATCTGAGACTCAACGCTCCAGAGCGGGTGAGCGATCGTCGGATGCAGCTATATTTTTTTCAAACTCCAGCACGCCATCCCAAAGAAATTCTCGACTCTACATTCGGTTATCCGGAGGATCTTCCCGACCTGGTAAAACTTAAGCCTCCAAAAGGAAACTCTCGCCCGGAGGGCGTGAAGGCGAGCCACTATGTCCGTCGGCAGCGGAAAGAGCTGCCTGATTATTACTAAAGTCGCTGACTCCGAGTAAGGTTGCGCTAACTTCGCCTCAACCGGATATGGCCTGAGATGCTTGAGATCGTAATCGGCGTACCTCCTGCGCCGATACGGGCGCGTACGTTCGACGACTTCTCTTCACTATCCCGGATGACGTTCGGCACCTCGAGGAAGACCTCACCGCTGACACTTTCGGAAGTGAAGTCTGCGTTGACCTCGCTGTTGAACCCAATCTCAACGGAGCCACTCACACTGTTGATGCGAATGCCTTGCGGACTCAGGTCAACAAGCGAGGCATTCAGCGAACCGCTAACACTCGATACGTTAAGGTAGCCATTAACCTTACCAAGTCGGAGGTTGCCACTGATGCTGTTTACTCGCGCCTCCTCGCCCACGTTCCCGACTTCAAGACTTCCACTCACGCTGCTTACTTGCAATTTTCCGCCGACGTTACCGATAGTGGCGGAACCACTAATACTGTTCACATCCGTTTGGCCGTCAACGTCCCCGACTTTGATCCAGCCACTGATACTGTTGACTGACAGATCGATGCGTCGAGGCAACTTGAGTATGACCTGGTGGTTTACTCGGATATTGTCTCGGCGGCGCCCTTCAGGCTCCTGCACACCACGCACCACGAGGCTGTTAGCGGTTACCGCGACTTCGATCTTGTGATACTCGAGATCAGCACGCGTGCGTGCCGTGCGAATGATTTTCACCTCAGCCGTTCCGGTATCTCCACTGACGATTTGGACTGGGCCACGAATGCTCGAGACTTCAACTCGCGCTCCTGGCGCCAGTTGGTAGGTCTCGTTGATTTCGTCGCGCTCGCGAAAGTCATCCCTCTGCGCGGTTCCTGTAGTGAACCCTGCGCACGACGCCGTGGATGCCAACATCATCATGCTCGTAAGCAATGCCGTTACCATCATCATGTCTTTCACCTCTCAATTTCTAATGCGTAGACCTTATTCGTATCTCAAAGCAATCAACGGATCAACCTTCGACGCGCGGCGCGCCGGAATGTAACACGCCAGCAGGGCGACGACAGTCAGCAACCCAATCACACTTACATAGGTCAGCGGGTCAGTCGCCGTTACTTCGAACAGCAGTGTGCGCATGAATCTCGTGAGCGCAAATGCGCCTGCCAACCCTATGACTGTGCCGATGAGCAACATCCCCAGGCTCTGTCCGAACACGAGTCGTAACACGTGAAGCGGTCGCGCTCCCAGCGCCATTCGTACCCCGATCTCTTGTGTGCGCTGCGCCACCGAATAAGCCATCACACCGTAAATACCAATCGCTGCCAGGAACATCGCGATACCTGAGAACGTGGCCAGCAGCAGCGCGAGGAAGCGTGGTTGGACCATCGACTTCGACACCACTTCATTCATGGACCACAGATTGTAGACCGGCAGCGTCGGATCCAATTCGCGAACGACATTACGTATGGAGCTTTCCAGCGGCACGGAATCATTTGATCCTCGAACGACAAAATTTACGTTCGACCCGACAAACTGATTCACTTGTCGCATCTGAAAGTAAAGTTCAGGGCCGGCGGGTTTATCCATACCAGCGTTCTTGGTGTCTTCAACCACGCCGACGATCGTGAACCAGACTTTGGGATCGGCGCCCCCCGGATTCACACGGCGGCCAATCGGACTTCCCTTCCAAAACCTTTTCGCGAGTGCCTGGTTGACGATCACAACCTTTAACGCGTTAGGGTTGTCGTCCTGCGGCTCAAAGGTGCGCCCCTCCAACGACCGGATCTTCATCGTCTTGAAGTAGTCGTTACCGACGATATTCCAATAGTCGACGTTCTGCGCCGGGCTGTCCGGTGTTTGCTGGTAGCCTTCTATCTCGGTGTCATTAGCATTGATACGGCGTAATGGAGGTAGTCCAGTTGCCATAGAGACGGCGCCAACGCCGGGAATAGTCCTGAGTTTCTGCTCGAGCGAATCTACAAACTGGAGGCGTTCGGGACTCTTGTATTTGGCTGTAGGGAGATTCAAGCTGAAGCTGACAACACCTGCAGGATCAAATCCGGTACGGACCTGTTGCAACTTCCAGAAAGCGCGAATCATCAATCCGGAGCCGATAACCAGAATCACTGCCAGGGCAATCTCCGTGACTACGAGGCTCTTGCGGAGCGCTTGTCCTCCTCCTCGGATTGCGCGTTGCCCGGCGCCGCGTATCCAGTTCGCCAAGTTACGTTCGCTGACTTGAACCAGGGGCGCCAGACCAAAGAGAAAGACAGCAACGACTGCGACTGCAATCGTAAACGCGAGGACGGGAAGGCCCACGCCAATCTCCTCGGTGCGGGGAACGCTATCAGGCGCAAATAGGAGAAGGATCTTCAGCCCCACAAATGCAAGCGCTACTCCGAGAATTGCAGCGATTAAAACCAGAACGAAACCCTCTGCAACGAATTGCCGCACCATTCGTTTTAGACCGGCGCCCAGTGCGAGGCGTACTGCAAACTCACGGTGACGCGATTCCGCGCGAGCCAGCAAGAGATTCGCAACGTTCACACACGCGATCAGTAAAACAAAACCGACCGCAGCCATGAGCAACCACACCGCTTTGCGTGCAGAGCCCACAACGTCTTCGTGAAGACCAAGCATTATCACCGGGTGACGTTCAGGGTTGAGTAGATGTTGCGCGCGACTCTCACTCTTCCAACCAGCCATCAAGCTCGTCATTTCACTCTGAGCCTGCTCGATACTCACACCGGGTTTTAACCTGCCGATCACGGAGAGGAAGTGGGACCCACGACTTCCGGGGTTGGCCGCATCGAATTGAAAAGGCACGAGCAGTTCAACCTGATCGTTACTTCCTGGAGGGAATGCAAAGCTGGCGGGCATCACACCGACAACGGTGGTTGTCGCGGCGTTTATCTGAATCTGTTTACCAATAATGTCACTTGCTCCACCAAAACCTTTTTGCCAGAGGCCGTGCGAAATGATGGCCACTCTTGGTCCACCGTTGCGATCTTCTTCTTCACTGAAGTTGCGACCACGTTCTGGTTGCACTCCCAGCACATCGATCAAGCTGCGAGTAATAACGGCAGAGGTCACTCGGAGTGGCTCACTCTCGGTTCCGACGTTCTGACCGCCGGGTGCCCACGCGCCGATTCCCTCCCAGGATTTTGCTTCACGCTGAATATCGAGCAGTTCGGGAGGCGAGAGCCAGAACTTTTCGAGTTTCATGGTGGGAAATTCGCTATAGACGCGCACGAGTTGACCGGGTTCCCGGTAAGGCAACGGTCGTAACAGGACCGAATTGAGAACACTGAAGATGGCAGAGTTGGCGCCTATACCCACCGCCAGTGTCAGAATCGCTACGGCGGTAAACGCTGGATTCTTTTTGAGCATACGAAGCGCGTATTTCAAGTCCTGTAGGAACGTTTGCATCATCGCGGTCCTCCGGGGGCCTTTACGTACTTAGTCTCGGCTTGGTTCAACAAATGAAGTCGTTTATTGATTAACACCGCCACGGCGGGAATGTTGGCGACTTTTCTGAATCAGGCTCGAAAACATCGTGCAATTTGCGTAACTGGTGGATAGGCTCTGTTTGGTAAGGCAAGTAAAATTTTCTGAGACTGGTGTCGATTTGGCAAGTCTCGTCCGTCGTTAAGATGAACCGCCACTAATTCAAGACAAGGAGACGATGAGATGAGGTACTTAATGCTGATTTACCAGAACGAGAAGGAGTGGACAGCACACACAGAGGATGAAGTCCAGAAGATTTACCAGGAATACGGCAAGTTGCGGCAGGAACTGCTCGCCAGCGGTCAATTCATCGGCGGATCGCAGCTGCATCCGATCGCTACCGCGAGCAGTGTGCGCGTCCGCGACGGTAAGCCATTAATAACGGATGGCCCATTTGCCGAAACACATGAACAACTCGGCGGCTATTTCTTAATCGAAGCAAAGAATCTGGATGAAGCGCTAGGGATCGCGGCGCGAATTCCATCGGCACGTGAAGGCACCGTAGAGGTGCGACCGCTGATGGAGCGGAGTGCGGAAGCAGCGGCTTAGGCAGAAGTAGTCGTTCCAACGCTCCCGGCAGGCCAGCAATCTGGTTGCCGGGAGTTAGTCGATAAGGTTGATATGGAAGTTTTGAGTTGCGCAACATGCTTTGCACAAAAAAGAATCCCTGAGCCTGCGGAGCAGGCGTCGAGCATAAAGCCGGGGCGTTAGCCCCAGGAACGTATGCGATACGAGGTTGAGCCCGCGATAGCGGGCGAAAGTGGACCTGGGGCTGACGCCCCAACTTTTTGCTGAGCGCCCACTCCGCAGGCTCAGCGATTTTTTGGTCAGGCTTGCTGAGGCACTAACACTGTGACACGCTCGACATCATGCCCCTTGCTTACGAAACACTGGAACGGGTCTTTCGAGAAGAGTACGGCCGAATCATCGCAACCTTGATTCGACTGTCCGGCTCTTTCGATCTAGCGGAAGAAGCTTTGCAGGAGGCATTCATCGCCGCGGCAGCGACCTGGGCGCCTCAAGATCCTCCCAAAAATCCAGGAGCATGGTTAACAACCGTAGCCCAGCGAAAACTGCTCGACGCCGTTCGTCGAGAGAAGACGCGAACCGACAAACAAACTGAGGTTCAGTATGAGATCGAGAGAACGCATGTCTCTGACGGGCCTGAATTGTTTGAGGCGACAATGGAATATCCAGATGATCGTCTGCGACTAATC
>JBKPPE010000065.1:0-3330 GCA_046733375.1 Acidobacteriota bacterium
CTCATAGCCGCAGCGCTACTGGTCCTTTGAGCGAGCGTTTGCTGAACGATAAGGAAGACGGCGTGAAAGGTGCTGCTGCAGTAGCTCTGGGCCAGATTGCGGATGAAGCGGCTGTTGTTGCTTTGGTGGCAGCGTTAGAGCAGAAGCGAAAGCCAAATGTCTTTGTTCTCAGAGCAGCGGCTTCCGCACTCGGACAGATCAAAAGCCGCACCGGCATTCCTGCTCTGATCGCGGCTTTGGGTAATGAGAAGCTTGATTCTGATGTAAGGCGTGAAGCTGCTCGGTCGCTTGGTCTAATCGGCGATCCATCAGCGTCATCTGCGTTACAGGCTGCGTCCTCCTCGGAAGATCCTTATTTATCTCAGGCCGCTTACGAAGCCTTGAAAAAACTCAGCCGCAGATAACGCCGATGACGCAGATTTAATTCTCGGCTTTCTCGCCGCGCCCGTGACCCTTCTTGGCCGCTTTCGACGCCGCCGGTATCGGCAATCCAACTCCACCCGACAGTGTCTCACTCGAACTCTCCGGCGACTCGGAATCCTTCGACATCTCCTGAATCAACGCACCACCGGAACTCTTCGAGAAGATCAGCCGGTTGCGAATTCCATCAACGTCGACGTGCACGAGATCTCCCAGTCCGATCTGACCTGTAGCCACCAGGTTTGAAAGCGGATACACAAGGAATCTCTCCACTGCGCGTTTCAGGTGCCGCGCACCGTACTTGTAATCAAGTCCTTCCTTCATCAACATGTCTTTCGCTGTTTCGGAACACTGAAAGACAAACTTGGTGCCGGCTGACTGCATGATTCGATCCTGAACCGCCTGCAACTCGAGATCGAGAATCTGACGCAGATGATGTTCCTTCAGCGAACGGAAGACCACCACCTTGTCGATGCGGTTCATAAACTCAGGCGAGAACTTGCGTCGCGCAGCTTCGACTGCGGTTCGATAAATCTTCTGGTCGACTTCGGTGTCATTCGGTGACTTGGATCCCTTGCCTGGCGCAAAACCGATACCGCCGGAAATCAACTCCGACATCTCCCGCGCGCCAAGGTTTGAAGTCATGATCACCATCGCCTTCGAGAAGTCGACGCGACGGTTGTCACCCAAAGTCAGGGTAGCTTTGTCGAGAATGCCCAGCAGTAATTGCCACAAACTATCCGAAGCCTTTTCGATCTCGTCAAACAGCACCAGGGAGACTTTCATGTCGTCCGTGTGCATGCGATCGAGATTCTCCTGGGTAAGCATCGGCGAAGTTTCGCGGTGACCCAGGTATCCCGGCGGCGAGCCAATGAGTTTGGCAATCTCGTGCGAATGCTGAAACTCCGCGCAATCGATCTTCACAACAGCGTTCGGATCGCCGTAAAGCACTTCAGCGGCAGCTTCGATCACGCGAGTTTTTCCGGAACCCGTCGGTCCCAAAAACAGCATCGTGCCGATCGGCCGGTTCGGGGGATTCATGCCTGCCAGAAAAATCTGATACAGACCACTCATCCGTCTGACCGCGCGCTCCTGACCAACGATTCGCGCTGTCAAACGCTCCTCAAAATCCTGCGCACACGGGCTCTTTTGATCAGGATCAAGGAAAACTGTACCTGTGTTGTTCATCTCTTCTTTTGTCACGTCACGCTCAGGTAACATCGGCTCTTTTCTCCTTGCCAGTGATCCGGGGGACCGTAAATCCTCTGGCCCAGACGCTTACTTGCAAGGAACGATCCACATCAAATTGATGCATATGTAGGACGTTAACGTTCGCCAGGGCGTATTTCAGCCCCTGAATCGGGAGGCTACACGATGCTATATATACAAGTCCGCAAAAATTGTCACCCCTAAAACTGTCGACTGACAATTAATTGCACCTTTTCAGCCGCGGATTACACGGATTGATACAGCATTTTAATCGTAATATTCGAGACCCAGGTGAGTGATCAAATCTTCGCCACGCAGGTGCCGCAGCGTGTTTTTTAATTTCATCAACTGAATAAAAATATCGTGCTCAGGATACAGCCCGGGCGCTGTTTGTGGTGATTTGAAGTAGAACGAAAGCCACTCCTGCACACCTTTCATCCCCGCTCGCTGCGCAAGATCCAGGAACAGCGCCAGGTCGAGAACAATCGGCGCAGCAAGGATCGAGTCGCGGCAAAGGAAGTCGATCTTGATCTGCATCGGATAACCGAGCCAGCCAAAAATGTCGATGTTGTCCCAACCTTCTTTGTTGTCGCCGCGCGGCGGGTAGTAATTGATTCGCACTACGTGTGAGAAGTCTTTGTAGAGGTTTGGATAGACTTCCGGCTGAAGAATGTATTCCAGCACTGACAGTTTCGATTCTTCCTTTGTCTTGAAGGAATCAGGATCGTCGAGGACTTCGCCATCGCGATTGCCGAGGATGTTTGTGGAGTACCAGCCGTGAAGGCCGAGCATGCGCGACTTCAATCCGGGAGCGATGATCGTTTTCATCAACGTCTGGCCCGTCTTGAAGTCTTTGCCGCAGATGGCCAGCTTGTTCTTGTCAGCGAGTGACATCAAGGCGGGAATGTCGACGGTCAGGTTTGGAGCGCCGTTCGCGAAGGGAATGCCTGACTTGAGCGCAGCGTAGGCGTAGAGCATCGACGGCGCGATCGCCTTATGGTTGTCGCGCATTGCCTGCTCAAACGAGTCGATGGTTTTGTGTACGGCGTGCGGCTTCAGAAAAACTTCTGTTGACGCCGCCCAGATCATGACCACGCGCGAACACTTGTTCTTGCGCTTCCACTCCGCAATCTCGTCAATCAGTTGCTGGGCCAGCTCGAATTTGTTCTTGCCGGTTTTGACATTCGTGCCGCTGAGTCGCTTCACGTACGACTGATCGAACACTGCCTTCATCGGACGGATCTTGCGCAACGGTTCTTTGAGTTGGCCCAGCAGTTCTTTTTCGAGCACGCCCGCATTGAGTGCCGCGTCGTAAGCTGATTCCGGAAAAATATCCCACGCACCAAACACGAGATCCTTTAATTGGGCCAGCGGCACGAAATCCTTGATTAGCGGGACACGATTCTCAGTTCTTTTACCGAGGCGAATCGTGCCCATCTGCGTCAGGCTGCCGATGGGTTGCGCGAAGCCTTTCTTGATGGCCTCGACGCCCGCGATGAACGTTGTGCTAACGGCCCCAAGACCGACGAGTAGAACTCCGAGCTTTCCCTCCGCAGGACTAATCTCAGGTTGTTTGGCTATTGGCATCCGTGAATTCTCCTGAAATGTATTTTGAAGAAATGATACTGGCGCGTTAGCAATCTGAACCGACAAATCTTGCGCATTATTGGTGATGAATTGCGGCTATCGAGAGACGAGACT
>JBKPPE010000066.1:0-4594 GCA_046733375.1 Acidobacteriota bacterium
CCATTAAGGTGATAAAGCCGCCGTAGCTGCCGCCGTAAAGCCCGACGCGTTTCGGATCGACGCCGAATTCGTTCACCAGATAATTCACCGCATCGACGTGATCGGTTAGGTCTTTGCCGCCCATGTGCCGATAAATTCCCGTGCGCCAGTCGCGGCCGTAACCTGCTGAACCGCGATAGTCGATGTCGAGCACAACAAAGCCACGCTCCATCAAAAGGTGATTGAACATGTACTCGCGGTAATACTGCGACCACCAGCGATGCACGTTCTGCAAATAACCCGCTCCGTGCACGAAGAGCACGGCCGGCCCGCCGCCTTTGTAATTCGACGGCACATACACCCGTCCCCAAGCGGTTGCGCCGTCGCGCGCTTTGAAACTCACGAGCCGCGGATCGATCCAATCGTTGGTGAAGAACTCCGGAATCGGTGACGTTGTCACTGGCTTGATCGCCGCCGACGCTTTCTCATCCATCGATTTGTTCGGCAAAAGGTAAAGTTCGGGCGGCCTGTTGCTGTACGAGCGCACGTCCGCGATCATGGTTTCATCAGGCGAGATGTCCGTTTGATTGAGTCCCGGTAGTCCGGTAATTTGTCTCCGTGTTCCGCCGTCAATCGGCATCAACCAAAGATGCCGCTGAAACACGCTTCCTTCACTCGACGTGAAATAGAATTTCGTTTTGTCCTGTGACAAGCGAACGTCCGAAACCTCGAACGGACCGGACGTCAGTTGCTTCGGCTCTCCGCCCTGGATCGAAACTGAATACAGATGCGCCCAACCGTCGCGTTCTGATTCGAAATAGACGTGCTCATTATCCGGCAGCCACCCGAGGGTGAATGCGCCCGGGCCATCCACCCACGCGTCGTCGTGTACTGTCGCAAGCACCTTCGTTTTTTCGCTAGATGGATCGAGCAGCATTACCCAGCGATCTTTGTTGTCAGCGGCTCGACCCATCAGCACGGCGTTCTTCCCATCCTCTGACCACTGAAGTTGTGAGAGTTGCACGTCGCGCGCTTTCGCCTCGGTCGATGTTTTGGCTTGAGAATTAGCCCGGTCGCTACCACTCCCGGTACTGACGCCGCCTTGTTCCGTCGTGTTCAATTCAGTGCGCTGCGGCGGAGCATTCGCCGGTAGCTTCTGACCGTGATCGACATTCTTCGTTTCACCGGTTTCGACGTTGATGACCACCAGCCGCGTTCGATTCTGTGTGTCGCCAACCTTGTTGCGGCCGGGGATGTCTTCCGTGTAAGCGGATTCAGTCACATAGTTCGGCACAATAGTGTTCTTGCTGCCGGCGCCCGGCTCACTGATTGTCGCAATGACGTACTTACCATCCGGTGCGAGACCCAGGTTGACGACGTTTTGGCCTGTCGGCACGGCGAATGGTTTCCGCTGCTCACGTTCTTTGCGCTTCTTCTCCTGCTCTTCGCGCTGTTCCGCGCGCTCGCGCACCGCATCGAGCAAGGCACGCTCTTCCTTTTTCAGATACTCCTGACTGTCGGTGCCCTTCGGTGAGGCCGCCGGCAAGGCTGCTCCGATGCGAATGTCGGTGAGCTGCTCGAGCATCCCGCCATCCAGCGTCATTACGTACAGATTGTTCGCGCGCGTGAAGTAAATTCGTTTCTGATCGAACGTGAAATGCGGGTTTGTTTCCGCGTCGACAGTTTTCGTGATTTGCCGGCGCGCATTCTTCACATGATCGTAAATGAAGATGTCGCCTTCGTCAGTGAAAACGGTCATCGACTTGTCCTTCGACAATTCGCCGTTTGCGGGCGGGGCCTGCTTCGCTTCTTCATCAGTCAGGCGCCGCAGGCCTGTGCCGTCGCGATTAACGACGTACAGACTCATCTCTTTCAATCGCGCCTCGTCGGCTTGCTTCCAGCGAAAGTAGATGCGCTGACTGTCCTGTGACCAATAGACGCCGCTCGGCGGATAGCCGACCAAACGCGGTCCACGCATAATGCTGTCAACGGTGAGCTCGAAAGGTTTTGTTGGCGTACCGGATTGTTTCTGACTCCAGGAAAGCTGCGGAAGAAGCAGACACAAAAGGCAACCAGCAACGGTCGCGCGAAGACGAAAAGCAATTCTCATATTAAGTTTCCCAAAGGGCTCCGTAGTTTTTTGGACGTCTTGAGGCGCAGCATTAATGCTCCACTTGTTCGATTAGTTTTGTTATCGATGACTCTGGCGCTCATGTAAATGCGAAGACATGAGCAGATTTTTGCCGGTACGGGCATTGCTCCTCAAACACTCCGCTAATACGTGACGCGAGCGCGCGTCATTCTATATGAAGGAGACTGAGAGATGAATAGACGTGTAGTTAGACCACTGATCGTTCTCGGCGTGCTGATGTCGGCCTGTATGTGCTTGTCCGCGCAGACTCCCGACCAAACAATTCTGGTGAAGGTCGCGCCCGCCACAACGGTAGAAGAACGGGTCGCAAACGAGGGGAAGGAAAAAGCTCTCCGCAAAGCAGCGGAAGAAAAAGCCGCCGCTGAAGAATCCGCAAAGATCGCCGCGACCAACCCGAGGACACTGCTAAGCCGCGCGCACGTTCTCTTCATCCATTCGGATACTGATTACTTTGAAGACGCGCAGTTACAAAACGCTTTGCGCAAGCGCTCCGAAATGGATACCTGGCAACTGGCCATTGTTGATGGTTGGAACAAACGGGATGTTGCCGATATTCTAATCGAAGTCGATCGTCCACTCTTTACTTACACCTTTACTTACAAAATTACCGATCGGAGCACCGGAATCATCCTGGCAACCGGTAAAGTAACGGCGTGGGATGGGAACGCGGCCGCGCCAAAACTCGCCGAAAGAATTATTGAGGACATCAGGAACGCAAAAGGCGAGGCCAAGCCGAAGAAATAGATTATTCAAATCGAAGCGCTTCAATCGGGCTCAGGCGCGCGGCTTTCCACGCCGGCCATAAACCAAACACGAGGCCGAGTCCGACCGAGACGACGAACCCAACGATCGGCGCCCAGGTGGGAATGTAAGTCGGCATGATCGTTTTGATCAGCAGCGCGATGCCTGAGCCGACTAAGATGCCGAGCAAGCCGCCCATGCCGGTCAGCGTGGCTGCTTCTATCAGAAATTGTACGATGATGTCGCGCCGGCGCGCGCCGATCGCTTTACGCACTCCAATTTCACGCGTGCGCTCAGTGACGCTGACGAGCATGATGTTCATCACGCCGATACCACCAATCAGCAAGCCCACGCTGGAAATCGCCACCATGAGCGCAAACACGCCGCCGGTGATGGCTTGAAACTGCGTGATGATCTGGTCGGACGTTGAGATGCCGAAGTTGTCCGGCTTGTCGAAACTAACTTTGCGGCGGCGGCGGAGAAGATCGCGAATTTCTTCGACGGCTTCATGCATCTGGCCCGGCCGCGCCTGCGCCATCACAAAGTTATCGTCGACGTCCGGATATAGTTTGCGCAACGTCAGGTAGGGCATGTAAACGGCTTTGTTTTCGTTGTTCGGATCTTCAGCGCCGACGAGAAACACGTCCCGCTCGGCCAGCACGCCGACAACTTGATAAGCGCGGCCATTTATCGTCACGTTCTGATCGACAGCATTCGAAAACGGGAACAAGGTGTTGGCGACGTCGCGTCCAATCACAACCACGCTGGCGTGCCGCGCATTCTCTTCGTCAGTGAAGTAACGCCCTTCCCCGATATTAGTCACGCCCATTTTGAAGTAAGTTGGCGACGCGCCCTGCACTGCGGCGTTCGTCATTTCGATCGTCTGGTAACGAACACTCACACGTTCGGTGAACGGCCCGCCGAAGAAGTCCACTGGCGACATGAACGCGGCTGAGTAAGCCACTGATGGACATTCGTACTGAATCGCGAGCGTATCTTCATAAGTCAGCGGCTTCCGCATCCGCTCTTCCTGGGTCGGATTGAAATTGAAGCCGGGGTCAAAGCGATAGATGTAGATTGAGTTCGTCCCGAACGATTCGATCTCTTTCGAAACACGCGCATCAATGCCTGAGACAAAGGCGGCGATTACGATCACCGTCATCGTCCCGATCACCACGCCCAGCACCGTCAAAAGCGAACGCAGTTTGTGCTGGCGCAAGGTGTCGAGCGCCATGTGCAGATTTTCGAGGATATCAGAATGAAAGAGCTTCATCTGGCTTCGCAAAACCACAGTGAAAAATGAAAAGTGACAAACTGAAAATATTAGATTGCCAGAGCGGCCCGCGCCTGGTGTCTTTGGTGTCTTTCAGCTTTGCGATTTTTCACTTTTCATTTTTCAATTTCTAATTTTCAATTTACGTTTCCGCCCGCAGCGCTTCTATCGGATCCAGTCGTGCCGCGCGCCACGCCGGATAGACACCGGAAACCAAACCGACGCTCGCCGAAACAAACAACGCAAACGTCACCGCCAGCCACGGCAATGCCGTCGGCACCGGCGTCAGTACGGCGACCAATTTCGCCAGCGCGTACGCGATGCTGATGCCAATGGCACCGCCGAACAGCGAAAGCATTGTCGCTCAGCCAGAAATTGTTTCAGGATGTCGCCGCGTCGCGCGCCAATGCTCTTGCGCAAGCCGATTTCTTTCGTCCGCTCTGTCACGC
>JBKPPE010000067.1:0-4361 GCA_046733375.1 Acidobacteriota bacterium
TGCCGCCATTGACGCATGATGAATTTGTAGCCGCGACGAAGCAGTGGGTCGATGCCGGAATGCCTTGCCCCAAATAGGAGATGACGATGGCGAAATATGAATTAACCGTAAACGGTCAGCGCAAAGAAGTGAATGCCGATCCGACGACACCTTTGCTTTGGGTGCTGCGCGAAGACTTGAAAATGACCGGCACGAAATACGGCTGCGGCGTCAGCGCGTGCGGCGCGTGCACCGTGCATGTTGATGGCGTCGCAACCCGTTCGTGCATGCTGCCGATTTCGCTACTTAGCGATCGCACGGTCACAACCATTGAAGCGATGGCCACCGATCGCATTGGTCGCACCGTGCAGGATGCGTGGGTTGAGAAAGACGTCGTGCAATGCGGCTACTGTCAGAGCGGACAGATCATGACTGCGGTGGCGTTGCTGAAGGAAACGCCGCGTCCCACGGAAGCGGAAATCGAACAATCGATGGGTGGAAACATCTGCCGCTGTGCAACCTACGTCCGCATTCGCGAGGCGATCGAACTCGCAGCGCAACGATTGAAGTAACGATGAGTATTCACCACGGAGGACGCAGAGGAAAAAAAGCATTCAGAAATGTTCCCCCCTGTTTCCTCTTCTCTGTGTCCTCTGTGGTTAAGGATTATTCGAGGGTGACATGAGAACAGCAACTACGAGCACCAACAACGAAATCACGCGGCGATCGTTTTTGCGCGCATCCGCGACGGCCGCAGGCGGACTTCTGATTTCGCTCTATTTCGATCGGACGAAGGCGCAGGAAGGCGCGTCCGCTCCGCAGGGCCCACCGAAGATCAACTATCCGCCCGACGCCTTCGTCGAGATTCGTCCCGATGGAAAGATCGTGATTCAAGTAAACCGGCTCGAGTTCGGCCAGGGCGTGCAGACGGCATTGCCAATGGTGCTCGCGGATGAAATGGACGCGGATTGGGCGAACGTCGTTCCGCAACTTGCGCCGGCGAAGGACATCTACAAAGACCCACTGTTTGGAATTCAGATGGTGGGCGGATCGGGTTCGATTGCGCATTCGTTTCAGCAGTACCGAGAACTGGGCGCGAAGACGCGCGCGATGCTAATCAGCGCCGCCGCGAAAAATTGGAATGTCAGTGCCGGGTCGTTGCGCAGTGAACCCAGTGTTGTCATCGGACCCAGCGGCAAACAGGCAACTTATGCGGAACTCGCGAAGGTTGCCAGTGCGACGCGGATTCCGTCAACTGTCAGTTTGAAGAATCCGTCTGAGTTTCGCTATATCGGCAAACGCACGCGGCGGCTCGACAGTCGCGGGAAATGCGATGGCTCGATCAAGTTCGGGCTCGATTTCGACCAGCCGGGAATGTTGACTGCAATCGTCGCGCACCCGCCGGTATTCGGCGCGAAAGTGAAGAGTTTCAATGACGATGAAGCGAAACGCGTCGAAGGTGTGCGCGAGATTTTTGAGATTCCATTGCCGCGCGGAAGTGGTATCGCCATCGTCGCCGACAAATTCTGGACGGCCAAACGGGCGCGCGATCTTTTGAAGGTTGAGTGGAACACAGATACTGTCGCCAAAGAAGATTCAACTGCACTGTGGGAGAAATACAAACAGCTTGTCGGGACGAAGGGTTTGAGCGCGCTCGCGCGCGGCGATCAAGCCGCGATCGAAAAGATCACACCGGCGAGTCGCATCGTCGCCGAATTCGAATTTCCTTACCTGGCGCATGCACCAATGGAACCGCTCAACACGACGATTCGCTTTGATGGCGATCGAGCCGAGGCGTGGGTCGGCTCTCAATTCCAAACGTTCGATCAGATGGCGATCGCGCAGACGCTCGGCCTCAAACCTAACCAGGTAACTTTTCATACAGAAATGACCGGCGGAGGATTCGGTCGACGCGCGGTACCGGATTCGCACGTGCAACGCGAAGCCGCCCAAATTGCGAAGAAACTCCGCGGCACGACCGTCAAACTAGTGTGGACACGAGAAGACGACATCCGCGGCGGCTTCTATCGTCCGATGTTTCTTCATCGTGTCGAAGTCGGGGTCGGAGCGGACGGCCTACCCGCCGCGTGGCGGCACGTCGTGGTGGGACAATCGATCGTTGCTGACACGCCCTTTGCGGCCATGATGATGAAAGGCGGAATTGATCCGACCGTCGCCGAAGGAGTGACTGACACGCAATACAATCTGACGAACTTCCACGTTGCCGTTCATCAACCGAAAGTGAACGTGCCCGTGCTTTGGTGGCGTTCGGTGGGCAACACGCATACGGCATACGTGATGGAAACTTTGATTGAGGAACTTGCGGAGCGAGCGAAGATGGATCCGATCGCGTATCGGAGGAAGCTGCTCAAGCCTGACGCAAAAAAACTCCGCGCCGCGCTTGATCTGTTGGAAGCGAAGAGCGCGCCGTGGCGCCAAAAGCTACCGAAGAATCACGGAGTCGGTTACGCGTTGCACGAGTCGTTCGATACTGCCGTTGCGGTCGCGGTCGATGTTTCAATTGTCAACAAACGTCCAAAGGTTCACCGCGCGACTGTCGCCGTGCACTGCGGATTGGCGGTGAATCCGTTAACGATCGAGAGCCAGTTTCAGGCCGGAATGGGATTTGGGTTGTCGCAATTAATGGCGAAAGGGGCGATAACCTTGAAAGATGGGCACGTCGAGCAGCGCAACTTTCACGAGTTCGTGCCGCCTTACATCGTGGACGCACCGGTCGCCGTGGACGTGCACATCGTGCCGAGCACAGACGCGCCGACCGGCTGTGGCGAGCCACCGGTGCCCGTGATTTCACCAGCCGTGGCGAATGCGCTGAGCAAACTTACCGGTAAGCGATATCGCACCTTGCCCTTAGTTGAGGTCTGACCTTACCCCCAGTTCGGCTCAAGTTTCACATTTGCCTCGCGCCAAATGTGACTCAGATCTCGGCGGGTGCTTTCTCATGGCGAGAATGCCGATTGCGCTGTTTCTGCGGGCTGTTCGCTCAAACGCGCACAGTAGTCAAACCAGTCGACAAAACCATTCTTCATTTCCAGACTCGCAAGCGCCTGTCCGATCAGCGTTTGAAATTTAGACAACTTGAAGTTCTTGTAGCACTCGATCGATTCCGGAGAGAGGTCGGCGATTGAAGTGACGTCAAATTCAGGGTTGAAGTCATACGCGATTGGCTTCACAGCGCCGGTCTCAGTGATGACAAGTGGATTGATCAGATCAGAAAGCACGTATCGTGCGGAATCACGCGAGTCATCCAGGCTACAACTTGCCAGCAGCGCTCCGTAAGCATCGCGCTGGTGCCACAAATGAAGCGTCGGCGCCAGATCGCAATGGATCCGAACCCCGTCGCCGAGTTCTTCGCGCAACGCCGACACCACCAGAAACAGCCGCGCCTGATCGATGGCAGTGAAGTTAGAAAGACCCGTCAGCGTGCGCGCCCGACCCGCCAGTGCGACCGGTCGCACCTGCAGCGCACGCGCGCCGAGTGCTACCAGCGTGTCGGCAAGCTCTGGAAGTTCCGGAATTGCGTCGCGGGTTAACGAGATAGCCGCCGAGACAGGCCGGCCACTTTCGGCGAACGTGCCGACGGCCGCGCATGAACGATCGAAAGCATCCGTCCGGCCGCGCAGATAGTTGTGGGTCGTTGCCAAACCGTCGAAGCTGATCGCGATACCGTCGATGCGCCGGGCCACGTCGTCCATTTTCTGGTTGGTGAACAGGCCATTGGTGATCATGGTGACGCGAAAACCACACGCATGCGCGAAGTCGATTAGCGGCACCAAGTGCGGATACACCATCGGTTCGCCACCGGAGAGACTGATTTGCGTATACCCTTCCGCCCTCAGAATAATCAGAGCGCGATGCAATTCTTCCAGGCCGAGCGAGGTTTTCTCTTTCGGTCCCGACTCAGAGTAACAATGTAAGCAAGCCAGGTTGCAGAGCCGCGTCGGATGAAGATGCACAATGCGATCCGGCAGAAAACCGGATCGCACCTGCATATTGTTGCCGTTTACGGTCATTGACGACCAAGACCGGCACTCCGGCCTTCGAGTTCATTTACGTTGTAGCTGACATGCACACGAAATCGATCCCACTCGATAATGCCGTAGGGGAACACATCGATTCGCGCGATGTCGCCGCGGGACAGAATTCCGTCGAGCTTTGGAATTCTGTCTGTGAAATAGTCGACGCAGATGCCGTAGATGCAGACATCCCATTTTCTTATATCCAATCCGTCGATGATCAGACGGTCGGCGAGCTTGGCAACTGCTTTGTCGTCGAGCTTAAAGTTTGCCAAGCGGGTTGATAACCGCTGAGACAAATCCTTGCTGGTAAC
Source organism: Acidobacteriota bacterium (assembly GCA_046733375.1). Classification (GTDB taxonomy): domain Bacteria; phylum Acidobacteriota; class Blastocatellia; order Pyrinomonadales; family Pyrinomonadaceae; genus UBA11740. Next base: position 4,328 of record JBKPPE010000067.1, read on the forward strand.
TGGCATAAATTATCTCCTTTAATTGACGAGTCAA
>JBKPPE010000068.1:0-7354 GCA_046733375.1 Acidobacteriota bacterium
GACAAGCTCTTCGACGAGATCATTTGTGATCAGACCTGATGGCAACGCCCCCGCCGCCAATTTGTTCAGTTCATTCGTCAACATACGTACGTTCGGGCCGACCAATTCCACGATGCGGCTCAGCACCGGTTGCGAGGCTTCAGCTTTAAGTTCGGGCAGATACGACTTCGCCCAATTTGTCAGCTCAGCATTCGTCAAGAGGCCGAATTCGAAAGCGGGGCCGCTCATCAATTTCTTTGCCAGCTTCTTCCGTTTGTCGATGTCGTCCGAATTGAAAATCACTACCGACGTTTCGACTGGCCGCTTCAGATAATCGAGCAGAATCTCTTCGTCCTTTTCGTTGAGCTTGCCAAGGTCGCTGATTCGCACGACGCGACGCTGCGACATCATCGGCAGTTGTTCCGCCGCCGCAATTGCGTCGCGCGCATCACCGGTTCGCAGGCTGAAAGTTGAGTCGTTGAACTCGCGGAGTAGCGTTCCAGTCAACGCGGCATTTGCGATCGCATTCGCCGCTTCATCGCGCAGAAAATCTTCCGCGCCGAAGAGAAAATAGACCGGTTCAACCTGACCTTTTTTGAGGGATTGGAGGAGATCTTTGCGTGTGCGACTTGCCATTGATTGTCAGAACCACCTGCCGTAGCGGGTGGTTGATCGCGAGCTTCGCTACTCGTAAATTACGTTAAACCACCCGCTATCGGAGGCGGTTCTGGCTTTATTCCTTCACCCCGAACCCATTAACCAGCGTCGAGACAATCGATTCCGCAAAGCTGCGCGCCATACGCATCACGGCCGGATCTTCTTCGTTGAAAAAGTTCCGCGGGTCATTGGCGAATTCAAACTCACCGCGGAACACGAAGTTCTGATTGTCGTAAAGCACGCGGTTCTCGTGCTGATCGCGTACTGTTACGGCGGCGGTAATCGTCACTTCGAAAATTCGCGCGCGCCCTTTGTCGTCGAGCAGCACGCCCGAAAATGTAAAGCTCTTGATAACGCCGTCGATCACGGCGTCGGCGCCGTCGCGGTCGCTTTGCACGCGCAGTCCGTGGCCGCGCCGAATCAGTTCATTCATCACCGCTTGCGTAAATCTCTGTTCGACCTTGAAGCGCAGGCCTTCAGGACCCAACTGAAACGCAGGAACAGCAACGGTTTTGATGTGCGGCGGGAGCTGTGTCTTGCTCACCGGCTTGTAACATTCAGTAAAACCGGACAGCAGCAGCGCAGACGCGGTCAAAGCTGCAAAGCGGAAGAATTGTTTCATCAAAGTCCCGTGAAAGAGCGTTGATAATACGTTACTCTGCGTGATATACGGAAGCCGCTTCGGTTTCAAGGAGACTCGACTATGACCGCGCCTATTCCAATCGGCCCGACACTTAATCAAATCGGCCAAATCTTCGTGAACGTGAAGGATCTCGACCGCGCGACTGCGTTTTATCGTGACGTGCTTGGCATGACTTATCTTTTTAGCGCCCCGCCCGGGATGGTGTTCTTTGACTGCGGCGGGATTCGCCTCATGCTCGGACGCGCAGATCGAGCCGAGATGGACGCAATCGCTTCGGTTATCTACTACAAAGTCGACGACATCGAAAAGGTTGCGGACGTGTTCAAGGCGCGCGGCGTCGAATTCATTATCGACCCGCACCTCGTCGCGCCCATGCCGACGTACGATTTGTGGCTCGCAGATTTCCGCGACTCAGAAGGCAACATCCTGGCGTTGATGAGCGAAGTGCCGAAAGAAGTCGCGTGACGATTAATCATCCCAGAGGACACGGAGGAAAAACTCAAAGAACAGTTATTGGTTTGTTGGTTCTAAGGTTTTCTCTGTGTCCTCTGTGGTTTATGTTCGCTCAACGAGTCGTCGATTAACAACCAAACTCATTCCCATAATCAAATAAAAGATCATTACCACTTCTGAGTCACCCCAGTTGTAGTGCACGACGCCGCTGATCATGAAGCCGACCAGTCCGCCCAGCGCGCCGAGGGCAACACCTCGTTCAATCCAATTCTCTTTTGAAACCTGCCGTTGCGAACGCCACAACATCCGCGCATACAACGCCATTAAGACTAGCCAGGCGAGCAGCGCGGGAACGCCGCGCTCAAGGGCAATCTGCAAATAGTCCGAATGCATGTGTCCCATTGGCAGGCGACCGTTGTCGAACAATCCCCACGCGCGCCAGTGCGCTTTGATCGAATCCATGCCGACGCCGACCAGCAGATGCCGCGGATTGCTAACGAGCAGATGTAGTCCTTCGCGTTGCACAGTTTCACGCCAGCGAATTGAGTCATCGTGCGAATCGAAAAAGCCGACATTTCGCTTTTGATGAAGAATGAAGGTTCCCGCGAGTACCAGTGGCAACGCGCAAGCACCGATGACAATTAGGGTGCGCCAACGAAGACCGAGCACCGCGATCAGCGTGCCTGAAATCAAGAACGAGAGCCATGAGGCGCGCACCACGGTAAGCAACAAGGCACCGCTGATCGCAAGCAGCACAACCAGTAGAATCAATGACCACTTGGACCGCTTGAGCGGCAGCGCGACGAACAGACCAAGCGCCAGCGAACCGAGCAACTGCAAGCTCTCGCTGTACGTTGTCCAGTGATTGAAGAAGCCAACGGCGCGTCGGTCGCGCCCGCGGCTCCATGACGCGATCCCCAGCCGCTCTTCGGGTGTCAGACCCGGCAGCAATTTTCCCCGTGGGATTTCCAAAACAGGGTTCCATTCGTAGCGGTAGATTGTTAATTTGGTCGTCTTCTCGGACGACGGCCGATCCAGTTCCGCGACCAACTGCTCGCTATTCGAAATTCTCTGCCCATCAACTTCCTCGATCGTGTCTCCATCGAGAATTGGATTGGCTTCGATCTTCGAGCGCGTGATAAATCTCGCAGCCTTCAGGGGACTGTCCGCGCGTACGCCTTGAACCTTCACGCCGCGGCCAATCGCATACTGCGCAAAAGTGAATAGTGCCGACAGCATCGTCGCAGCCATCAGTACCGCGACCAGCAGTCGTAAAATCCGCGCGGAACGAATGTTCTCGGCAAATAGGTAAGCGATCGTAAACAGCATCGCCGCGCGCAGTTTGCCGATTGAAACCATCGGCTCGTAGGAAAGGAACGACGAGATGCCGGTGAGAATGAAGAACGCGAACATCGCATAGTCTATCGGCGTGCGATGCAACATCGGACGCGGGAAAACAAAAAATCGCAGCAGCCAGAACAATAGCCCGAGTGCCCAGGCAAACTGCGCCGCTGCAATGGAGATCGGCGCGGCAAAGGTAAACAAAAACAGCAGCGCGAGAATTACGCGCTCCAGCCAAAGTCCCAGTGGGCCGGGCGCAATCTCACGCGATGATTTGATGTTTGCGGTCAATGCGTGCGGAACTAACGCTTGCGAAACGAGCGGAATTGCTTAGAATCACGCGTCGAAATCCGATTATAAGCGAGTTCAATGAAAACCAGATGAGAAGATCGACGCTGAGCAGCCGCGTACAATCCATCTCTCGGTGTCTCCGTGAAGCCTCGGTGTCTCTGTGGTTGAGCGATCGACCACATAATCCACCACAGAGACACGGAGCGGTCACAGAGTCACCGAGAAAAACCGAATCGAATCCCTACCTGCTGATGTTGATTGTCTTGTGCGCGGCGTTCGAGGCGCCCGCACAGGTCAGGACTGTCCCGGAATACATCGACGAAGTTACGGCGGTCGCCAATCGTGCGAACGTGAAAGCTGCGAGTGACTACATCGAGCGCAATCAACAAGACATTCTGCGTGAATGGATCGCGATTACTGAGATCAACGCGCCGTCCGGACACGAGCAGCAGCGCGCAAAGTACATCGAGAGTCTGCTGCGACAGTATCACCTCGACGATGTTCATTACGACTCAGCCGGTAACTTGATCGCAGTGCGCAAAGGCACAGCCGGCAAACCGGTAATCGTTTTCGATGCGCACATGGACACAGTCTTTCAGCCGGGACTGCAAATCAAAGCTCAAATCCGCGATGGCAAAGTCTACGCGCCCGGAATTGGCGACGATACACGGAATGTCGAGGCGCTGCTCGCGACGATTCGCGCGCTGGACGCGGCGAAGATCAAAACGAAGGGCGATTTGGTGTTCGTCTTTACCGTCGAAGAAGAAACGACCTTTAAAGGCGCTCAGGCTTACGTCGATGCGAACAAAGGAAAAATCGATCAATACATTGCGCTCGACGGCGGTTACGAAGGGTTTACCTACGCAGGCATCGGCATCAACTGGTATCGCCACCACTTCATCGGGCCCGGGGGCCACACACGCTCGCAGACTCCACCTTACTCTGCCACGCTGCCCCTGGCGCGCGCGATCGATCGCATCTACCAACTGAAGGTGCCAACCAATCCGTCGTCGAATCTGAATATCGGGATGATCGGCGGATCGGAAGTCGTCAACGCCAAGGCCGCCGACGCGTGGTTCACGGTTGACCTGCGTTCGACTTCGAACGACGTGCTCGCGGACTTAGAGAAGCAGATCGCAACGATTCTCGACGAAGAGGCTGGGAAAGTTGGGATGACAGTGAAGACCGACGTGATTTCAAAATCACCGGCGGCAGTAATTCCCGGCCATCGCGATTCCTACCTGGTGCGGATGGCCGAAGCAGTACATCGCGTGATGGGTTTCGATCCGCCGATCGGCAACGCCGGTTCGAACAACTCGAGTGTTGCACTACTCGCGGGCATCTCTTCGATCTCCACCGGCTCGGGCCCATGCGACGGCTCGCACAGCTTGGCCGAGAACTGCGAAATCGAACCGTTCTATAAAGGGATTAAGAAGACGTTGTTGTTGGAAGTGGCGTTAGCGGGAATTTGGTGAGTGGTTGGTTGAAATTTAGTGAGCCCCATCAAGAGACAGGGCTCACCTGTTTCTCACCCAAAGACTTCTTAATAACCACGATAGCCATCCTCGTAACCGTTCTCGAAACCCTCACGATAGTAGCGTCGGTACAACTCCTTATCGCCGAGCTTTGAGCTGTAGTCAGTGGTCGCGTTACGGTAGGCGCTAAAGTCAGAGTAGCTTCGATGGCGCCCGCGACGAGCATCGTTACGGCCTTCCTTGATGCCTGCGTTGTAGCCCGCATTCAGAGCTGTCTGCCGACCCTGGAAAGAACCGCCGTACTGCCCGTAACGGTCCCAATTGCGTCCCCGATAATCGTGACCACGGTTTCGATCGCGATCACGATTATCATCGCGGTCGCGGTCATTGTCGCGGCGATATCCGTTCGGATTTTCAGTGTTATAGCCGTTTTCAAACGCCAGCCGGTAATAGCGGCTATACAGTTCCCGGTCGCCTAATCGCGAGCTGTAGTCGTGAGTCGCGTCTTGGTAAGCGCTGAACTCTGACGGATTGCGATACCGATTACGAGAACGATCGTTTCGCCCCTCCTTCGAGCCCTCATTGTAGCCAGCATTGAGCGCCGTTTGGCGCAATTGAAACGACCCGCCCCAATTCGGATAGCCGTCCCAACTATTTCGTCTCTGCGCGGCCGCGCTGGTGCTTGTACCGAAGCCAATTCCGATAAGCAGGAGAGAGAGAATGGCGACTTCACTAATTCTTGTTAACTGCGTCTTCATCTTGCCTCCATTTCGTTGGTGATTTGTGTCAGGGGTTGTGTCCAGAGATGCGTCTGCCACGACCGACGGCAGCAAGTAGTGTTCCAGCGTGAGCACGACTGACAGATCTAGAGAGTCTGAAGCCAGGCGGCTGAAATCGATACGTCACCACGCCCACGCGTATGCTTCCGTCCTCGGATCAGTGCCGGCACTGATCACTCGCGTCTTCGGATCGATCACGATGGCTGCGAGCGAGCCGCTCGACCAAGGGCCGGTGACGTGTAATTTGTGGCCGCGAGCCAGCAACTCTTTGCGTACGGATTCAGATATGCGTGACTCGACCGAGAGATCGCCGGGATAGATAGTGTGGGGGAATGGCGAAGCGGGAAATGCTCGCGTCAACCACTTGGGCGCTTCGATCGCTTGTTGGACGTTCATCCCGAACTCGGTGATATTGAGAAACGTCTGCATCGTCAGCAGCACTTGATTGTCCGCGCCCGGCGTGCCCATCACCATGCGCGGCTCGCCGTCTTTCATCACCAGCGTTCCCTGCAAAGTGCTGCGCGGCCGCTTGCCTGGAGCAAGCGCATTGGCTTCGCCGGGATTCAGTGTGAAGTAATCACCGCGACAGTTGAAGATAAAACCCAGGTCGCCCATCACCACGCCCGTGCCGAACGCGCTGTGCAAGCTGGGCGTGAACGTGATCATGTTGCGTGCGCCATCGACGACGGCGATGTAGCTGGTGTCTCCTTCGTGACTCGCGTCGCCTTCGGTGGTGATCGTCACCGGACGGTGCAGTGGAGTTGCGTCACTCGTAAATTTTTCCGCGGTGCCTGGACGAAACGCGAGCGACGCGGCGGACTTGTCGATCAACTTGCGTCGTTCGGCCGCGTACTCTTTCGAAAGCAAGCCGGCGTACGGAATTTTGATGAAGTCCATATCGCCGAGATATTTCTCGCGATCGGCCATCGCGAGTTTGGTCGCTTCGACGGTCGTGTGAATGTAGTCGGCGCTGTTGTGGCCCATCGCCTTGAGGTCGTAACCATCGAGCATCCGCAGCGCAAACAATTCGGCGGGGCCCTGGCTCGCGGAAGCGTTCTTGTAAATCTGATAACCGTGAAAATCGATCGACACGGGTTCTTCGACTTTCGCGGTGTAATTTGCGAAGTCTTCGTAACGAAATAGCCCGCCGTTAGCTTCCGAGAATGCGGCCATCTCGCGTGCAATGTCGCCCTGGTAGAAGCGATCGCGCGCAGCTTTCAAAGCCGCATGACGGCCTTTCCTTTTGTTCAGGGTTTCGGCTTCCACGATCCGCCGCAGCGTCCGCGCGAGGTCGGGATTGCGAAAGATCTCGCCGGCTTGTGGCGCACGACCACCGGGCAAGTACACTTTCATACTGGTCGGATACTTGTGAAGCTTTTGCGCAGTTTGCAGCGCGCGGGCCAGCGAATCACCAACCGGAAATCCATTTTCGGCGAGGTCGATTGCTTCGGACAGCACCTGCGCAAAGCTCATCGTGCCCCAGCGGTCGAGCAGGATGTACCAGGCATCGACGTCACCGGGAACCGTGGCTGACAATAGTGAATCATTGACCGGCAGCTTGCCGTTGTTATGTTCCTTGTACCACTCGATCGTGGCGAGCTTTGGTGCAGTGCCTTCCGCGTCGATTGAATAGACCTTCTTCGTCTTCGCGTCATAGACGAGCAGCGTCGCATCTGACCCCACGCCATTCATCGCGGGATCGACGATTCCAAGAACCGCCTGGCCCGCAACGATCG
>JBKPPE010000069.1:0-4320 GCA_046733375.1 Acidobacteriota bacterium
TGCTTGGCCTTGGCGAATTCCACGATTAGGATCGCGTTTTTCGCAGCCAACCCGATTAACATCACAAGACCAATCTGAACATAGACGTTATTGTCAAAGCCGAAAATCCATACGCCGAAGAGCGCTCCCAACGCCACCAGCGGCGAACCCAGCAGCACGGCCCACGGCAAGCGCCAGCTTTCGTACATTGCAGCCAACAATAGAAACACACAGACGATTGCGAGAATCAGTGTGGGCAACGGTGGCGGCGCGATCTTTTCCTGATACGACAGCTGCGAGTAAGCAAAACTCATTTCTTTCGGCATCTGCTCCGCGAAGACTTGTTCGAGTGCGGCAAGCGCCTGACCCGAGGTGTAACCGGAGGCGGGAGCGCCGGTGAGTTCGACTGATCGGAGCAAATTAAAACGCGTCGTGATTTCTGTGCCCGCAGTGTCCTTCATCGAGACCAACGTCGAAAGCGGAATCATTGAGTTCGTGGTCTTTGAACGCACATAGATATGACCGATGTCTTCAGACTTCAAACGACTTTCGGGTTCCGCCTGCACATAGACTCGATACAACCGGCCAAATCGATTGAAGTCATTAACATATGCGCCGCCCATTGCGGACGACATCGCCTGAAATACGTCGTTGACCGGAACGCCAAGCGTCCGTGCCTTCTCGCGATCCAGATCGACTTTGACCTGCGGATAATTCGGATCGAAGGACGTGAAGACGTTGCCGAGTTCCGGTTTTTGGCGAGCAGCCGTGATGAACTTCCGCGCCTGATCGCCTAACTGATCGACCGTCATCGAACCGCTGCGATCCTGAATCAGGAAATTGAAGCCGGCTGCGGCGCCAAATCCAGAGAGCGTGGGAATGTTAAAGGGAAAGACAACAGCCTGTGGTATGTCCGCGAAATGCTTCATCCATTCCGCCATGATTGGCTTGATCTTTTCTTCTGCATCATGACGCTCTTCCCACGGCTTGAGTCGCACAAAGAGCGTGCCGTAATTCGGCTGATAGGTATTGGTAACCAGACCAAAGCCGCCGATCGTTTGATAAGACTCGACCGCTTTGGTCTTGCTGACAACTTCCTCAACTTTTTTGAGGACCTCGGCGGTGCGTACCAGTGAAGCTCCGGCGGGAAGCTGTACATTGATCCCCAGGATTCCCTGGTCTTCCTCAGGAATAAAGCCGGCGGGAATTTGCTTGGCGAAGAAGCCCGCCCCCACTACCACCAGCGCCACGATTCCAATCGTCAGAATTCCTTTTCGCACCAGGATGCGTGAGCCGCTCACGTAACCGTTGGTGGTAACTTCGAAAACTTTATTGAAGCCGCGGAAGAACGCCCCGATCGGACCCCACATCGGCTTCGGCGGTCTTAGCAGCATTGCACACAGCGCCGGCGTTAGGGTCAATGCGTTGAATGCCGACAAGAGCACCGAGATGGCAATCGTCAAAGCGAACTGCTTGTACATGCTGCCGACTAAGCCGCCCAACAGTGCGACGGGAACAAATACCGCAGAAAGAATCAGGGCGATGCCGATCACGGGAGCCGTCACTTCTTTCATCGCCTGGATCGTCGCCTCTTTCGGACCGAGGCCGTGCTCAAGATGATGAATTACTGCCTCGACCACCACGATCGCGTCATCGACGACAATGCCGATCGCCAGCACCAGACCGAACATTGAAAGCGTGTTGATGGAAAAGCCCAGCACGGGAAAGAAGATGAACGTTCCGATCAACGAGACCGGAATGGTTAACATTGGAATGATCGTCGCTCGAATGTTTTGCAGAAAGACGAAAACGACTATCGTGACGAGGATTAGCGCTTCAACAAAGGTCTTCAGAATTTCGTGAATTGAGGCTTCGACAGCCGGCGTCGTGTCATACACGATCTTGTAATCCACGTCGGGCGGAAACAGCGACTTGGCATGCTCCATCGTTTCATAGATCGTCTCGGCGGCTTTTAGTTGATTGGCGCCGGGCAGCAGATACACCGCCATTGCGCCACCCGGTTTACCGTTAAGCCGTCCGAACGAGTTGTAATCCTGCGAACCGAGTTCAACATGGCCGATGTCCTTGATGCGCACCACGGCGCCTGTTGACGTTTGGCGCACGATAATGTTTTCGAACTCTTCGGGCGTGATCAGGCGGCCCGGTGCGCTAACGGTCTCAGTCATCTCCTGATCTTTCGGCGTTGGCGCGCCGCCAACTTTTCCCGCCGGCGCCTGAATGTTCTGTTCTTTGATTGCGCTGATGACGTCAGCCGGCACCAAGCCGAGCTTTGCCATCATGTCGGGCTTGAACCAGACACGCATGCCATAGTCTGTGCCGCCGAACAGATCTACTTGAGCAATTCCGGGAATGCGCAACAGTTGATCGCGCAGGTTGATGCCGCAATAGTTGATGAGAAAGTTCGCGTCGTAAGCATCCTTCGGCGAATAGAGCGAAACGACCATCAGGATGCTGGGACTCTGTTTCTTAACTGTCACACCTTGCTGCGTGACTTCTGCGGGCAGGCGCGCGGCGGCGGCCGCTTGCCGGTTCTGCGTGAGTACGTTCGCAGTGTCTTGATCGGTGCCGACCTGAAAGTTGACGTCCAAGAGCATGCGGCCGTCGCTGGTGTTCGACGACTTCATGTAGATCATGTTGTCGACACCATTGACTTCCTGCTCGATCGGAACGGCGACGGATTGCTCGACGGCTTCGGCCGAAGCGCCGGGATAAGTGGCTTGCACGCGAATATTGGGCGGCGCCAGAAAGGGATACTGCTCGATCGACAGACCGCGGATGACGACAACGCCAACCAAAACGATCAGAATTGAAATAACGATTGAGACGATGGGACGGTTAATAAAGAAGTTAGCCATCGCTTAGCTTCCCACCTTCGGAGCTGATGCGTCGCTGGCAACGGAGGCTCCGGAGATCTTAACTTCGCTGCCGGGCCGTGCCTTTTGCATACCTTCGACAATCACACGCTCGCCGGCGTTCAAACCTTCGAGCACGATGTAGTAATTCTCGGATTTGTCTCCGAGTCTGATTGTGCGCACCTGAACTTTATTCTGCGCATCAACGACCATTACGGTTTTTGCGCCTTGCAACTCCTGGATCGCTCTTTGCGGGACAAGCACCGCGTTCTCTTTTTCCGCCACCGCGACGCGCACCCGCGCAAACTGTCCCGGCCGCAGATAACTACTGGGGTTCGGAAAGCTCGCTTCGACTTTCATCGTCCCGGTGGTGGGATCGACGGTGCGATCGAGCACTTTGAAGATGCCGGGCTCTGTGTGAATGCTGTCGTCGGAAAGAATCAGATCGAATCGCACATTCTTGGCGCGGCTTCCAGGATTGTCGCGGTTCGTCAATTTCAGATACTCAACTTCGCTGATGTTGAAGTCGACGAGCAATGGATTCGATAGAGAGACCGTTGCCAGCAATGTCGCATCGCCGCGGCCAACGAGGTTTCCTTCGTCGATCTGCAGAAAACCGATCACCCCACTGATCGGCGAATGAATGTCGCAGTAGCTGAGATCCAGTTGCGCCTGAATGACGCGGGCCTTAGCTGCGGAAACTTCAGCGTCAGCACGCTCGATCGTGTACTTGACCGACGCCTCGAGGTTCGTGAGGTTCGCGCGCTTCGCGTCGACGTTCGCTTTTGCAGATTTTTCGGCAGCGATGGCCGCATCCAGTTCCAATTCAGTGACAGCCTTTTCTTTCGCCAGCGGAGCAACACGCGCCAGGTCCTGTTGCGTCTTGCTGTGCGTTGCCTCGGCGTCGACCAGTTCGGCCTGCGCTTTCAAGACATCGGTTCGCTGTTTTGCCTGTGCCAGGTCGGCAACAGATTTCGCGAGCGCGGCTTTTGCCGATTGCAAGTTGGCTTCGAACACCCGTTTGTCGATGGTGAAAAGGAGCTGCCCTTTTCGAATGGGCGTGCCTTCGCGGAAATAAACCTTCTGCAAGATTCCTTCAACACGCGCGCGCAATTCCACAGTTTCTTCGGCGCGGGTTTGGCCCACGTATTCGCTGTAAATCGGAACGGTGCGCTGATCGATCCGCTCGACGACTACCGTCGGTGGTGGAGGTGCTGCGGCGCCGTGGCTGGCGTCTTTCCTGCTGCACGCGCTCACAAGCAGGACCAGAATAAGCAACGGAATCGCCGTTGCAAGAATGCTGCGCTGCTGGCGACTGTTCATGGCTAACTCCTTGGATTTACTTTGCTGAATAGGTCGGGAACCAAAACCGATTCACGTCACTGCACCAATGCTGCAAAGATTGTGTCGAAATCTTAGCGAGCGAAGATTGGCGGTTGTACTGGCAAAAGTGACAGTGCGGCACAAC
>JBKPPE010000070.1:0-4717 GCA_046733375.1 Acidobacteriota bacterium
GATGAGCGTGGGTTATTAACTATCATGAAAAAGCAAACCACCCTGCGACTGTTACTAATAGCCTGCCTAACGGCCGGACTGTTAGCATTTCCCAGCGCTCAGTTTCTGCGACAAACAACGCCGATCACGCATGCTGCTTCTCGCGACCCGGTGCGCGCGCAACATGGAATGGTCGCGTCCACGAACGAGGTGGCGTCTCGGGTCGGCGTTGACATCATGAAACGCGGCGGCAATGCAATTGACGCGGCGATCGCGGTGGCGTTCGCTCTGGCGGTAACGCATCCGGCGGCGGGAAATCTCGGTGGCGGTGGCTTCATGATGATTCGTTTGAAGGATGGCCGCACGACGGCAATCGACTATCGCGAGATGGCGCCGGCTGCCGCGCATCGCAACGTCTATCTAGATAAGAACGGCGATGTAATCAAAGGCGAAGGCGGGTCAATCGAAGGCTATCGCGCGGCGGGCGTGCCGGGAACTGTGCGCGGAATGGAACTCGCGCTCCGGCAGTATGGGTCACATCGTCTGACCTGGTCGCAACTGATCGAACCGGCGCGGCGCCTGGCGGCGAATGGTTTTCCGGTGACGAATTCGCTCGCCCGCGGACTGCGCGGAAATCGCGAGTATCTCTCGAAATATTCGGAGACAAAGCGCATCTATCTCAACGATGGCAAGTTTTACAACGAAGGCGATCTATTTGTGCAGCCGGAGTTGGGGGCAACGTTCGCGCGATTACAGCGTGGCGGGCCGAACGAATTTTACGAAGGCCAGACCGCAAAGTTGATTGTGGATGATATGAAACGTCACAACGGGCTGATCACGATGGACGACATGCGCGGCTATGTGGCTAAACAGCGCGAGACGTTGCGTGGGACGTATCGCGGATACGATGTGATCTCAATGCCGCCGCCGTCGTCGGGCGGCGCGGTGTTGCTGGAGATGCTCAATATCCTCGAAGGGTACGATCTGAAGAAGATGGATTGGGCGTCTTCGGATCGTTATCACTTGATGACGGAAGCAATGCGTCGCGCGTTCGCCGATCGCGCCGAATACATGGGGGACACGGATTTTGTGAAGGTGCCCATTGCGGGTCTGACAGATAAAAAGTACGCGTCGCAACTGCGCAGCACTATCGATCCCCAGCGCGCGTCGACGAGCGAACAAGTCAAGGCAGGGAAGCCCGCCGGTTACGAATCGGACGAGACAACGCACTTCACGGTAGTCGACGGTGACGGAAACGCGGTTGCGAACACTTACACGCTCAACAACTCATACGGCTCGGCCGTCGTTGCCAAAGGCACGGGCATCATCATGAACGACGAGATGGATGATTTCGCGGCGAAACCCGGGACGCCCAACCTTTACGGTTTGATCCAGGGCGAACGTAACGCGGTCGCGGCACGCAAGCGCCCGCTGTCGGCGATGACGCCCACCTTTGTTTTGCGCAAAGACGGTTCGCTCTGGTTCACGGTTGGCAGTCCGGGCGGTCCGACGATTATCAACACTGTGCTCGATGTGATCACGAACGTGATCGACTACAACATGAACATTCAGCAGGCGATCGACGCGCCCCGCATTCATCATCAATGGTTGCCGGATGAGCTGGTCTATGAACCGTACGGATTGTCAGGCGACACGCAGAAGGCGCTCGCCGCACGTGGCCATAAGCTTGTCGACAAGCCCCGTTACCTCGGCGACTGCGAAGGAATCATGATCGAAGAGAAGACCGGCGTTCGTCTGGGCGCGACCGATCCGAGAAGAAGTGATGGGTTGGCGGTTGGGTATTGATGATGGCCTCGAGCACCTCTGAAGTTTCCACCCTCACGACGGTTCTTTCTCGCGAAGAAGAAAAAATTCTCGCTTGTGTTCACTGCGGTCTCTGCCTCGAAGCTTGTCCGACGTATGTCATAACTTCCGATGAAAATGACGGTCCCCGCGGGCGGATCTATCTGATGCGCGCGGTCACCGAAGGCCGTCTCAAGCCGGATTCGCTCACGTTTGAACCGCACATTGATCGATGCCTTGGCTGCCGCGCTTGTGAAGCTGCGTGTCCTGCGGGCGTGCAGTACGGTCATCTGCTCGAAGCTGCACGCGCGGAGATCAGAAATAATCCAGCGAAGCTCACGTGGACCTATCGCATGCTTCATTTCGTACTGCGGCATGTTTGGTTACAGCCGTGGAGGTTGCGCGCGGCGTTTAATTTTGCCCGATTCTTAAGAGATTCCGGGCTCGCGAAGCTCCTGGTTGGCACCGGCATGGCGCAGGGAATTTCATCGCGGTTTGAGTTTGGGTTGTTGCTGCTTGATGCGTCGCGCGGGCGACCGCCGAGCGATAGCAACCTCCCGCTCGGCGCAGGCAGGATGCCTGCGGACCGCCCGAAAGCCATTCCAGCCGATAGAAAAACATCGGCTCGGGACCCCGGCGATGCGGGCGCTCCGAGGGACGCTCCAAATGGCGCGCCAATGCTCTTCAAAGGCTGCGTCACCGAAGGTTTATTCAAGCGAGTCAACGATGCGACTGAACGCGTCCTGGCGGTCAACGGTTGCGCAACACAAACTCCCGAATCGCAGGTGTGTTGCGGTGCGTTGCACGCGCACGCGGGCGATCTGAACGGCGCGCGCAAACTGGCGCGCCAAAACATCGACGCGTTTTCGAGCGGGTTAAGCGGCTCAGACCCGGCGCCCATCGTCACGAATGCTGGTGGCTGTGGCGCAATGCTTGTCTCCTACTCTCACTTGTTGGCTGACGACCCAAAGTATGCAGATCGGGCGAAACAGTTCAGCGCGCGTGTGCGTGATATCGGACAGCAACTTCAAGCCATTGGGTTTCGCAATGGCGCAAATGTCGGATTCGACCGCACGACTTACGACGCTTCGTGTCACCTGCTTCACGGCCAGCACGCGGCAGATGCTTCGTTGGGAATGCTCTGGGCGATTCCTGATTTGAAATTCGCACTGTTGGACGGCAGCGATGTTTGTTGCGGAGGCGCCGGTGTTTATAACCTGCTCGAGCCGCAATTGTCACAGGAAGTCCTCAACCAGAAAATAAACCACATCGCGGAATCGGGCGCGGAGGTTCTGGCCACAGGCAATCCCGGATGTCAGATGCAAATCGCCGCGGGCGCAAAGCTCGCCGGTCTGCCGCTGCGAGTATGTCATCCCGTCGAACTGCTCGATGAATCCTACGCACGCGCAGGTTTCTACGGCGCGCTCGAAACGACTACTCAATGATTGACTGGGCCGAAATTCGTAAGCAGTTTCCGTTAACGAACAGGCTGGCTTATCTGAACAGCGCCGCCGCTGGTCCGGTGTCGATTTCCGCGCACGCAGCCGCAACTGACTACTACCAAAAGATGATGAGCGACGGTGATGTGCATTGGAACCGTTGGCTCGCGGAACGTGAAGCGACGCGCGCGCGTGTGGCTAAGTTCATCAACGCCGAACCAGACGAAGTTGCCTTCACCACGAACACGTCCTCAGGCATGAATCTGATTGTCGACGCGCTGGAAGAACGCGGTGAAGTCGTTTCGAGTGACCTCGAATTTCCAGTGACGACTTTGCCGTGGATGCATCGACGGATTCCCGTGCACTTATTGCCGGCGGTCGATGGCGAAGTTCGGATGCAATCAATCCGCGATGCGATGACCCACAACACTGGTGTCATTGCCTTGAGCCACGTGCAATTTTCGAATGGATTCCGCATCGACCTTGACGAATTGGGCAGAAACAAAGGCGACCATGCGTTGGTCGTCAACGCCAGCCAATCTGCCGGCGCGTTTGAAATTGACGTGAAACGAATGAAGATAGATGCATTGTGCGCGACCGGGCACAAATGGATGTTGGCGGCCTATGGCTCCGGTTTTGTTTTTCTGAGCCGCAATCTCCTGCAGCAGACACGCTCGCGAGCGTTAAGCTGGTTGAGTGTCGAAGCACCTTTCGAGATGCGCAACGACGAGCTTCGTCCGCGGCATGATGCCGCGGCGCGGATCGAGTTGGGTTGTCCGCACTTCGCGGGAATATTCGCGCTGGGCGCCTCTGTGAAGTTAATCGCCGAAATCGGAATCGACAATATTCAAGCGCGCATTCTTGAGCTGAATCGAAAGCTCACCGCACGATTGGCAGAAAATGATTGGAAGGTGCTTTCGCCTTTGACGAATGAAGCGTCACGTTCAGGCGAAACACTAATTCAAGTCGACCATCCAGCAGAAGTTGTCCACGCTTTGTTCCGTCGTGCCGTCGTGGTTACCGAAAAGCCGGAAGGCATTCGCGCAGCGACGCACTTCTTCAACGATGAAAGCGATATCGAACGGTTGGTGTCTGGCTTGAATGAGATTCGCGACCAGAAGCGCTAATCCTTCGCGGCCTTTCGCCTGGCTTTGTCCTTGCCGCGTGCCGCACCTTGCGCCTTGCCAAAACGTTCACGAACCAATTGAAGAAATTTTAACTGGATCGGTGATTCATACCCGCCCACCAATCGCGCCAGTCCGAGCTGCCAGTTGATTTGTGCTCCTTCGATCCACCAGCGCACAACTGTTCCTTTCGCTACCTCTTCCTGTACGGATTGCAGCGGAACAATTCCGACGCCCATGTCTTCTTCAACCATGCGTTTGATCGCCGCGAGGCGACTCAACTCCATCGCAACGTTTGGAGTGACGCCGGCTTGCGCGAAAAACTGATCGATTAATCTTCGCGTATTGCCACCCCGTTCGCCGAGGATCAGT
>JBKPPE010000071.1:0-5875 GCA_046733375.1 Acidobacteriota bacterium
ATCGGGGGGTGATCGGGCGGTATTTGTTGCTGACGTTGTGTGGTTGAAGTAGCCGCGCGCTCTGCATCGCGCTGACTCATCACGCCGTGCAGCATGAAACCGACGATAAAGCCCAGCAGAACGCCAATGACTGCGAAAAGAAAGTTGTCTCTGGTCAAACCAAGCTCCTACTGAGCGTCCTTTAGCAGCCCGCGAATTTCCTCCCGAAATTCCGGACTATTCGCATGACCGTGATGCGAGACTGCGTGATTCACCGCCGCCTCGAGTACTTCTTCTTCCGTCCCTTCCAACCTCAGAGTGCAACCACTCTCGCTTGGATAATCGCGACAATCGATAGACTTCCTTTGTGTTTCGGCCATGAGTTTTTCCTTTCTCGAATCGATTTTGTGCGGGCGGAGTTTATCGCGATTTGCGAGTGCGCGCCACTCATCAACTAACGGCGTTGCGTGGATGGCGGAGTTGCCGGCGAGTCAATCAACCGCGGGCTCCCGGTGAACATATAAAAAAGGATCGCAGCTACCGGAATGAAAATCGCGACTGCATAAGCGAGCCTGCGAGTAGCCAGTCTCTTCGGCGAGCTTGATCGTTTTTCGTCGCCAATATCGTCCAACAATCTTCGTTCAATTTCTTCCTTGTCCTGATCGTACTGCGCCTGTGTCAGGAG
The DNA here is from genome assembly GCA_046733375.1 of Acidobacteriota bacterium. Taxonomy (GTDB): domain Bacteria; phylum Acidobacteriota; class Blastocatellia; order Pyrinomonadales; family Pyrinomonadaceae; genus UBA11740. The sequence continues at coordinate 665 of JBKPPE010000071.1, forward strand.
GCCCGCCTCCAGATCCGTCTGCAACTCTCGAAGTTGATCCTGATAGACCAGGATGTTGGCCGCGCGCGCGTCCTCAATTCGGGCATCTCTTGTTGATGGCCAGAGCGGCGGCAGGATCAGCCAGAGCGCAAGCAAGACCATCAGGACGCAAATGAAAATGAAAAGTACCATCAAATTTCCCTCAGAAGTTTTTCCGCGCGTCGGTGTTCTTCTGGTGTAAGAGGTTTCGCTTCAATCATCGCGCGGCGCTGCTTCAGAAACCGGAAGAGCAACACACTGCCGATCACCAGGAGCAAGAACGGTCCGAACCAGAGCAGGTAAGTCGTGGCCTTAACGGGCGGGTTATAAAGAATGAAGTCGCCATATCTTTGCGTCGCGTACGCCAGGATTTCCTGATCTGATTTGCCTGCCTTGATTTGTTCGCGAATCTGACGACGCAAGTCTTCCGCAAGCTGCGCCTGAGAATCGGCGAGCGTCTCGTTCTGGCAAACGAGGCATCGCAGCTGCTTTGTCAGGTTCTTCATGCGCGCTTCGATAGCCGGATCTTCGATCGGCTGCGCGACTTGGGCCCAGATCGGTGCTATGCATATGAAGCCGATAGCGAAGGCAATTAGAATTTCTCTGTGCCTCCGTGGAACTCGGTGCCTCCGTGGTGGAGCTTGTCGCAGATAGTTGCACCAGAGAGACACAGAGTTCTCACGGAGGCACAGAGAAAGATTGCGCTTACTCATTGTTGAGTTGCTTCGCCAGAGGCACGATGCTCTTGCGCCAGACATCTTCAGTGATTGGCCCAATCTGTTTGAACCGAATCACACCATTCTTGTCGATCAGAAAGCTTTCGGGCGCGCCGTACACTCCGTAATCGATCGAGACGTGCCCGTTATCATCGTAAACCGTCAGCGAGTAGGGGTTGCCGAGTTGCGCCAGCAACTGAACGGCGGCGGCGCGCTCGTCGCTGTTGTCACTGGAATATTTGTAGTCGACGCCCACAATCGGCACCGCATTCTCTTTCGCGTAGTCGAGTAGCCACGGATGTTCTTCGCGACAGGCAATGCACCACGTTCCCCAAAAATTCAGGAGCCAAACTTTGCCGCGCATGTCCTGCGCTGAAAGGGTTCTTGCCGGCTCATGTAATTGCGGCAGCTGAAATGCAGGGGCAGCCTTGTTGATGAGAGGCGAAGGAATCTCGTGCGGATCACGTCCCCGAATTAGCACGACCGCGATCGCTATCGCGAGCAGGAGAAACAATCCGAGCGGTACGAACAGAAGCTTCTTCATTGCTCATTCCGCCCCTGTGGTAGCCGCGGCCGCAACTTTCGCGGGGTTTGTTGTCTTCCTCGACTCGCGTTCTCTTTCCGCTTGCAGCGCGTAGCGTTTGTCTGTCACGGCGATGCCGCCGCCTAGTGCCATCAAAAGGGCGCCAAGCCAAATCCAGTTCACGAGTGGCTTGTGATACACGCGCACCGTCCATCCGCCACCTTCCGCCTGATCGCCGAGCGACACGTAGAGGTCGCGAAAGATACTTCGGTCGATCGCGGTCTCAGACGTGACGTTTTGCGCGGTCGTGAACGCGCGCTTCTCCGGATTGAGCATCGTCACGAATGCGCCGTTCTTGGTTACCTGAATGTCGGCGCGCACCGCGTCGTAATTCGGACCACGAACCTGCGCGAGATTATCGAGACGAAACTCGTAACCACCGGCATTCACGGTCTCGCCGATATTCATGCGTACGTCTTTTTCAGTTTGATAACTCGTTACGACGGTGATACCAGCGACGAAAGCTGCGACGCCAACGTGGGCGAGGTGCATTCCGTAGAATCCGCGTGACGGCGCTTTAATGCGCTCGAAAAGGTTCACTTCGGCGGAACCGACTCGTAAACGACTCCAAATGTTTTGCGCGACTGTGACGACGATCCAGATTGCCAGCAGAATGCCGAGACTCGCGCGCCATTGCCAACCGCCGATGAAGAAGGGAATCGCAACACCGGTAATCAAGCTGATCACAAATGCCCAGCGCAGACGCACCGCCAACTCAGGCAGCTTTGCTTGTTTCCAACGTGCGATCGGGCCGACGCCAATCAGAAACATTGCGGGCGCCATCAACGGAACGAACACCGCATTGAAGTAAGGCGGTCCGACTGAGAGCTTGCCCAAATTCAGAGCGTCCATGAACAGCGGATACAACGTGCCGAGAAGGACGGACGACGCGGCAACCATGAGCAGAACGTTGTTCGTTAGCAGTAGCGACTCGCGGGACAGCAATTCAAACGTCGATCCGAGGCCAACCTGTTTCGCGCGCCACGCGTAAAGCGTCAGCGACCCGCCGATCACGACCACCAGAAAGATCAGGATGAAGATCCCGCGTTTGGGATCGCTGGCGAAAGCGTGCACCGAAGTGAGCACGCCCGAACGCACTAGAAACGTTCCAAGCAAACTCAACGAGAAAGCGGCGATGGCCATCAACACTGTCCAGCTCTTGAAGCCGCCACGTTTCTCAGTGACTGCAAGCGAATGAATCAGCGCCGTGCCGACCAGCCACGGCATGAACGAAGCGTTCTCAACGGGATCCCAAAACCACCAGCCGCCCCAGCCGAGTTCGTAGTACGCCCAAAAGCTGCCAAGCGCGATTCCGCAAGTCAGAAACATCCACGCGACTGTGGTCCACGGCCGCGACCAGCGGGCCCAAGTCGCGTCGAGCCGTCCGCCAATCAACGCTGAAATCGCGAATGCAAACACGACGGACATGCCGACGTAACCCATGTAAAGCATCGGCGGATGCGCAACCATCGCCGGGTCTTGGAGCAGTGGATTCAGATCGCGTCCATCCGGGGCCGCCGGAACCAGACGCGTGAACGGATTCGACGTCAGCAGCATGAACAGCAGAAAGCCGATGCTGATCGACGCCATCACTGCGAGTACGCGCGCAACGATCTCATCCGGCAGGTGACGACTGAACAATGTCACTGCGACCATCCAAATTGTCAGCATGAATGTCCAAAGTAGAAGCGATCCTTCATGTGATCCCCACGTCGCCGCCAGACGATAGTGCAGCGGCAGTTGCGAGTTGGAATTGCTCGCGACATTCAGAACGGAAAAATCATTCGTGATGAACGAGTATCCCAGACAACCGAAGGCGATTAAGACAAAAAAGAATTGCGCATGCGCTGCCGGTCGCGCGACTGCGATCAGTTGAGGAATGCCACGCGCCGCCCCAATCTGGGGAAGGACGGCGAGCGTGATCGCCACCATCAACGCGAGGATCAAAGCGAACTGGCCAATTTCAGGAATCATTACAGAAACGCACGCATCCTGCGTGCGGAGCGCCGGCATCCTGCCGGCTCGTTACTTGCTCAACGTCTTCGCGGCTTCGTTGGCAGAGTTCTTGATCTTCTCCATGTCCTTGGCTTTGTCGAGTGCCTGCGCCGCTTCGGGCGGCATGTAGTTCTCGTCATGCTTCGCCATGATTTGATCGGCGTAGAACACGCCATCTGAATTGATGCGCCCCTGGGCGACGCAGCCGCGCCCTTCTTTGAACAAGTCGGGGAGAATTCCCTTGTAGACAACCGGGATGCGGTTGGCAGTATCGGTGACAGTGAATCGGATCGTTAAGCCGTCAGGATCTTTCTTCAGAGTTCCGTTTTCGACCAGACCGCCGATGCGAAACGTTTTGTTGACCGGCGCTTCTTTCGCAGCAACCTGGGTTGGACTGAAGAAGAACACGAGATTGTTTTTAAACGCGCCGAGCACGAGCCAGGCTGCGAAGCCAAGCGCCGCCAGGCTAGCGCAGATGAATATAATTCTTTTATGACGTCGCTTGAGATTCATAGAGCAGTTTAGAGTTCCTGGTCTCGGGTTTCGAGGTTGCTGTGCACGGGCCCAGTTCTTTCAAGCCTTCGCTTGCGTGCACGGAGCGCGATGATTTCGGCCGTAAGCAGCACGAACGTGACAATGTATGAGCCCCAGACATACGAGCCGTAGCCGCCCATGTTGATGAATTCTGAAAGACTGTTCCAGTGCATAGTTGTTGCGCTGTTTTACCGCGCGCCTTCGCTTACGCTGTTTCGGATTTTGATCTCGCTTTCGAACTGAGGGGTTTCCACCAACCAAGGCGCGTCGCGCTCTCTTTCTTTGATAATCAAACGTACGCGCGCGAGCACGATCGCGATCGAATACATCCAGCACGCTCCCATCAAAACAAACATCGCTGAAAGCATCGACGGGGCCATCTTGAAACTGCGAGCCGTCAACGTCGCGCCTTGATGCAAAGTGTTCCACCACTGGACTGAGAAATAAATGATCGGAACATTGATAACGCCGACGAGCGCCAGGACTGCGCCGGCGCGATCGGCACGGCGCGTGTCATCGATCGATGATTGCAACGAAATGAATCCGATGTACAGAAACATCAGAATCAAGGTCGAAGTCATCCGCGCATCCCAAACCCAGAAGACACCCCACGCCGGTTTGCCCCACAACGATCCGGTCACAAGTGAGATGAAGGTAAAGATGGCTCCGGTTGGCGCGATGGCCGTCGCCATCATTGACGCGAGGCGCGCGTTGAAAGCCCAACCAATTCCGGCATAAATCGCCAGCAAGACATAAAGAAACATCCCCATCCATGCGGCCGGCACGTGAATGAAGATGATTCGATACGAGTGTCCTTGTTGGAAGTCGACCGGCGCAACAAAGAAACTCATGTACAGTCCGATGGCGAAAAGAATGATCGTTAGGCCGGCGAAGAAGGGAATCATCTTCCCGGCGAGTGGGTAAAAATTCACAGGCGCGGCGAACTTGTACCAGTGGATTTTCGTTTTGCTCATGAATTCAGCGTTCGACAAACTTCAGTTTGTCGCCTGGTTTCGTATCAATGGCGCCTTTTCGACAAACTGAAGTTTGTCGAACAACAACTTCTATTCCACAGATATCCGCAGCGCCGCGCTGGTTGCCCAGGGGGCAAACGCCAACGCTAAAACTAATGTCGCTCCCAATAATAATAGGTACGCTTGCGGCTCCAAGCCGTTGACCGTCGCTTCGATCGCGCCCGCTCCAAAAATCAAAACCGGGATGTAAAGCGGTAACACGAGCAACGCGACAAGCACATTCGCCGCGCGTAAGCCAAGCGTTAATGCGGCGCCGATTGAACCGATCAGGCTCAATACCGGCGTTCCCAACAGCAAAGAAGCCGCCATTATCCAAAGTGTATTCTGTGAC
>JBKPPE010000072.1:0-3557 GCA_046733375.1 Acidobacteriota bacterium
CCCGTGTGCTTGCCGAAAGAGGTCAGGCGCGTGACCACTTTGTCGCCTTCGGCAATTTGATCTTCAATCCGGTGATACCCCGGAGTCGCTTCCCAAAATAACTTGAATGCTTGTTTCAGACCTTGGCGTCCCGGCGCGAACGGAAATGGCGGTGGGTTGTGGTCGATGTAATCTTCGGCCACCAGCTCATCCATGGCGTCGATGTTGCCCTTATCGATCTCTTCGTAAAAGCGGCGGACCAATGCCTTGTTCGCTTCCAATGTCATGAAGTTTCTTCCTGCAACGATTGTCGCTGTCGGGAAAATTTTATTCTCAACGCCCTTTCGCCATGAGCGGTTGCGGCTCGGGTTCGGCCGCACGGGCACTGTCGCCCGGCGGCGGCAGTGGCGGCGGCGGATTCGCGACAAACTTTTCCAAAGCCACATCGATGACTTCGCGAATACGGTTCAGCGGAACCACTTCGAGTTCCTTCCTGACGTCCTCAGGAATCTCTTCCAGATCGGCTTCGTTGCGCGCGGGCAAAAGGATGCGGTGAATACCAGCGCGATGCGCGGCCAAAACCTTTTCCTTGATTCCGCCGACGGGAAAGACCAATCCGGACAAAGTGATCTCGCCGGTCATCGCCGTGTCGGGTCGCACGCGGCGACCAGTGTAGAGCGAGGCCAGCGCCGCGGTGATCGTCACGCCCGCCGACGGTCCGTCCTTGCGAATCGCACCCGCGGGAACGTGCAGATGCACACCGTATTCACGAAACATCTCGGCCCCAATGCCGAATTCCTCTGCGTGCGACCACAGATAAGATTGCGCCGCCCGCGCCGATTCCTGCATCACGTCGCCAAGCTGACCAGTAATAGTAAAGCCGCGACCACCCGGAAGCAGGCTCGCTTCGATAAACAGAATCTCGCCGCCCATCTCAGTCCAGGCCATCCCAGTGGCCACACCTGCGGGCAGTTCTTTACGCGCTTCTTCCGGATAGAACTTCGGACTGCCGAGAAACTCTTTGATGTCCTCAGCCTTGACGACAATTTTCTGCGTTTCGCCTTTGGCAATCTTCAACGCGATCTTGCGCGCCACGCGACCAATGTTTCGCTCGAGCTGGCGTACCCCCGCCTCGCGTGTGTAACGCGTCGCGATCAAGTTAATCGCCTCGTCCTCAAATTCGAGCTGCTCGGGCGTTACGCCGTTCTCGCGCACTTGTCGCGGCGCCAGATAACGCTTGGCGATTTGCAGCTTCTCGCGATCGCTGTAACCGGCAAGCTGAATGACTTCCATGCGATCGCGCAGCGGCGGCGGAATCGGCCCCAGCTGATTAGCCGTGGCGATGAAGAAAACTCTCGACAAATCGAACGGCAGATCGAGATAGTGATCCGTGAACGTGTTGTTCTGTTCAGGATCGAGAATCTCGAGCAAAGCTGCCGCGGGATCGCCGCGATAATCAGCGCCGAGCTTGTCGATCTCGTCGAGCATCATCACCGGATTATTCACGCCCGCGCGTCGAATCGATTGAATGATCCGTCCCGGCATCGCCCCGACGTAGGTGCGTCGATGGCCGCGCAATTCGGCTTCGTCACGAACCCCCCCGAGGCTCAACCGTTCGAACTTACGATCCATCGCGCGCGCGATCGATCGTCCCAAACTCGTCTTGCCGACGCCCGGCGGCCCCACGAAACAGAGAATCGGACTCTTTGCGTCAGCGCGGAGTTTGCGCACCGCGAGAAACTCCAGGATGCGTTCCTTGATGTCCTCGATGTCGTAATGATCTTCGTCAAGGATTCTCTGCCCTTCGTTCAGATCAAGTTTGTCTTCCGAAGAAAGTTTCCACGGCAGCTCGAGAATGAAATCCAAGTACGTACGGATGACGTGATAGTCCGGCGCCATCGACGGCAACTTCTCCATGCGGCCCAGCTCGCGTTCAGCTTCCTTGCGAACTTCGTCGGGCAGATCGGCTTTTTCCAGTCGCTCGCGCAACTGCTCGGCTTCCGCGGCCTCGCCGTCGCCTTCGCCCAGCTCCTTTTGAATCGCTTTCATCTGCTGGCGCAGGACGTAGTCGCGCTGCGCCTTGTCCATTTCCGTTTGCGCTTCGCTGGCAATCTTCGAACGCAGACGAATGATTTCGACTTCGCGTGCGAGGAAGTCATGCGCGAGATGGATCAAGTCATCTACGCTGTTCGCCTCGAGCATCTGCTGCTCTTTCTCGACGCCGAGGCTGAGGATGGATCCGAGGAAATACGCGAGCTTCACCGGGTCATCGGCGCCCAGCACGACGAGCCGAACTTCGGGCGGCACTTGCGGCAAGTAAGCGAGCGCCTGCTGGATCAGTGATTTAACGTTGCGTGTTGTGGCTTCGACTGACTCGGTATTCTGCGTGGTTAGTTCGGGCAGAATCTGTACGCGCGCTTTGAGAAACGGTTCTGATTGTGTCCACGCCAGAACGCGGACGCGATCCGTTCCCTGCACAATTAAGTGCAGCGTCTCTTCCACGCGCTCCATGCGCTTGATCATGACAAGCGTGCCGACTTCGAAAACGTCTTCAGACTTCGCGTCCTGTTCGGAACTCTTCTCCGGCCGCACACTGATGCAGGCGAGCAGTTTTTCTTCACTCGCGAGCGCCGCCTCGACGGCCGCAATCGATGTCGGTCTCCCCGCCGCGAGCGGCACCATTGTTTCCGGGAAAAGCGTGGTGTTTTGCAGCGGCAGGACCGGAATTTCAAATGGAGTCGCGCCGAATTTTTGCGCAGGCTCTACGTTCGATTTGGTCGGGTTGTCGTTAGCGTCAGCCATTTTATCGGATGTGAGTCGTTACCTGGTCGCGGCGCGGCTTTTCATCTGTTCGCGACACTCTTCATCTTCGTGGAGGCGCAAAAGCAAAAGGCCGTCGCGATAATCGCGTTCGACGGTCGCGCGTTCAATCGAGCAGGGGAACTGGATGATTTTTTCGAAGCGACTGTAAGTGATTTCCAGTTGGTAATGCGAGATGCCTTCACCGCAAAAGCTGTCACGCCGCAGGCCGCTAACCCGCAGCAACGCGCCATCGAGAGTAATTTCAATGTCGTCGGATTTGACGCCTGCGAGATCGAGCTTCACCAGCCACCCATCGCGCATGCGATAAACGTCCGCGGCCGGATTCCACAATCGGCCCGAGGGGCGACGATTACGCAAGTCGCCGGTATCGCGAAAAAATCGATCGAACGCTCCGCCCGATGACATAGCTAATTCATTTTCTCGAGTTGCCGTTAAAGGGGTGAGTTGATTATACGGGTTTGAGTCGGGAAAGTCAGGCGAGTCTCATTCACACCTCGATTAAGCGAGGTGTTAGGGAACACGAGAACGAAAAAGAACCTTTCAACGGTAATGACATACTTGAGTCCCCCACGACTCTGTGGATGACCAAACGCCGAAGGCGTTTACTACCTTCAGCCCAGGGTTGCGCGCGCCAGCGCGCTACCCTGGGTAATCAGACAAACAGATCCCAACCCTGAAAGGGTTGCGAATAGGTTCAGCTACGAACGTTCATATTTGTGAACACCAATTCAAGACCGGTTGGCGCTGTATTCGGC
>JBKPPE010000073.1:0-5431 GCA_046733375.1 Acidobacteriota bacterium
AGAATACGATGACCGAAGGCGACATCCGTATGAGCGACATTTGGGAGCTGTTGCCGTTTGAAAACGCGCTCGTCCAATTCGATTTAACCGGTGAACAACTGCTGAAGCTACTGAATCAGGCGTTGACACACCGCGATGCACAGTCGGGCGCTCGGATCGTTTACCGCGCAGGCGCTGACAACAAACCGCAGCTCGTGAGTGCGCGCTTGCTGATTAACGGCCGCGAACAGGAAATTGATCCACAAGCGATCTACACAATCGTCAGCATCGATTACCTCTGGAAACGTCAGTCGACAACGCCCTCCGATCAAGAGGGCAACTATTCGGTGCTGGGGAATGCACAGAAGATCCATCCGCTCGGGCTCACCATGCGCGACGCGATGGTTCAATATGTGAAGGACGAGACTGCTGCCGGCCGCACTATCACGACAAATCTTGACGGACGGTTCAGACAAGAACCCACGGAAGCGGGGCGACCATGATCGACCGACGACATTTTCTGAAGAGGTCGATCGTCGGTGGCGCGGCGCTGGCGTTACCCAACGCGGTTTCGCAGTGGCTAAGCCCCCGCGCGCGCGCCGCGATTGCCGAGCCGCTGCTCGATGTCACTCCGGGTGAAACACTCATAACCATCCTTCACACAAACGACACGCATTCGCAAATCGATCCGATTCCTGACAACGACAAGCAATGGGGCGGGAAAGGCGGAGTGGCCCGACGGGCAACTCTCGTCAAAGAAGTTCGCCGCCAGAATCCGAACACGTTGATGGTGGACGCCGGCGACGTTTTTCAGGGCACGCCTTACTTCAACTTTTACAAAGGCGAAGTCGAATACAAGTCGATGTCGCTGATTGGTTACGATGTGGTTACGCTCGGCAATCACGATTTTGACAATGGCGTTGATGCATTGGCCGCGGCGATGAAGTTTGCAAACTTCGAATTCGTTTCAACGAATTATGACGTGCGCGGGACGCCACTGGAGTCGCGCGTGAAGCCTTACGCCGTCCGGACTTTGGGCGATGTGCGTGTCGGTCTGTTCGGTTTGGGCATCAGCCCCGACAATTTGATTACGCCGGACAATTTCAAGGGCGTGAAGTATCTCGATCCAGTCCGCATGGCGCGTGGCGCGGTGCGACTGCTTCGTGACCGTGAGAAATGCCAGTTGGTCGTGGGGATGTCGCACTTGGGCTATTACCCAAATCCAAAAGGTGACGAAGTGGGCGACACGCAGGTGGCAGCCCAAGTGAGCGGCATCGATTTCATTGCGAGCGGCCACACGCATACGTTCATGGAGAAACCCTACTTGCAAAAAAATCCCGAAGGCAAAGAAACGATAATTTTTCAAGTGGGCAAGAGTGGGATCTATGTTGGCCGCGTTGATTTCAAACTGAAAGATGGAAAGGTTGTCGCTTCCGCGGGAAGGTTGTTAGATTTACGACACGAGTTGCCGGCGTAGGTTTTGGAGTGCGGCGGCTTGACGCCGCTTTGTAAAAGCTCTTAGTCATTAGTCACAGGACGTCGAAAAGCGCCGTCAAGCCGGCGCACTCCAAAATGGCTGACGATGCAACCAGAGATCGAGTGCGCGCGCTGGTGCGCGATGTTCTGAGCAAGGCGATGCCGGAATCCGGCGGACAACCTTCATCCTCCAGAAGTCCGGCGGGCGGTAGCCCGGCTCTAAACGTTCCGTTGAGTACTAGTGCGGCAGTCACGCGGGATGAATCAGCCAAATTAGTCATTACTGAGGATGATGTGCGCGGCCTCGAACGTGGGGCTGTGCTGCGCATTGCTGAGAACGCACGGCTCACTCCACTCGCCGCAGACATTGTGAACGACCGCGGCATTGAAATCGTCCGCCGAGTGCCGCGCAGTGGATCGAAGCAGCACAAGTCGATTGCGATCGGAGCGGATCACGGTGGCTATCCGATGAAGGAAGAGTTGAAGAGTTTTCTCACCGGACTCGGACATCGCGTGCATGACTTTGGCACGAACTCTGAAAGTGCAGTTGATTATCCCGACTTCGCGCACGCAGTCGCGCGTGCAGTCTCAGACGGATCCGCGGAAGTCGGCATTGTCATTGATGGGGCCGGGGTCGGATCGGCGATGACTGCCAACAAAGTTCCCGGCGTGCGTGCGGCCGCCTGTTACTCAGTCGAAGTTGCGCGGAATTCGCGCGAACACAATGGCGCAAACGTGCTCACGCTCGGCAGCAAGACCATCACCAGCGATCAAATGCGCGAGATTGTGCGCGCCTGGCTCTCAACCGATCTCACCGAAGAACGTCATCGCAAACGCGTTGGAAAGATTGAAGCAATCGAGCGACAGTATCAGCGGTGACGAATCAGGTCAGTACCATCCGCGTCAGCGGATGGGATAAGGAAGCGCCTTGTTATGTAAGCTTGATCGCTTAACCCACCCGCTGACGCGGATGGTACTGACTCGTTTTGCCACGTGTTAGAATAGCTCTCAAAGCCATGCCCTTCCCTTCTAACGGTGATTTCGAACAGTTAGTCGAACAGATTACCGACGTCATCTACGCGCGTCTGAACGGCGACCATGCCGATCAGGCGAAGATGTGCGGCTGCACGTCCGAGTGCTTTCACCGCTGTCCGGAGCGCATGCACCGGGTCGTTGATGCCGGCGCAGCACGCATTGGGCTCGTGCTCGGGCAGACGGCTTCGGCGCGAGATTGGGCCAGCCTGATCGATCACACGCTGCTAAAACCCGAAGCAACAGAAAGCGAGATTCGCCGGCTATGTGAAGAAGCCGCGCAGTATCGCTTCGCTTCCGTGTGCGTGAATCCGACGTGGGTACGCGCGTGCTCATGTCACCTCGAGGGAACTGGCGTTCCGGTTTGCACGGTGATTGGATTTCCGCTCGGTGCGACTTTGTCGGACGTCAAAGCCTACGAAGCACGCCGCGCCATTCAGGATGGCGCGCGTGAAGTCGATATGGTCATCAATGTCGGTGCGCTGAAGAGCGGCGACGATTGTCTCGTCGAGCACGACATCCGTTCAGTGGTTCAGGTCGCGCACGAATACGACGTCACTTGCAAAGTGATCATCGAAACTGCTTTGCTCACTGATGACGAAAAAGTTCGCGCCTGTCAGGCGGCAAAAAATGCCGGCGCTGACTTTGTCAAAACATCCACTGGATTTTCAAAAGGCGGCGCGACCGTTGCCGACATCGCCCTGATGCGACGGGCGGTTGGTTCGGAACTTGGCGTGAAAGCGTCCGGCGGCGTGAAGAGCATGGCCGACGCACGGGCGATGGTGGAAGCCGGCGCCACCCGCATCGGCGCGAGTGTCGGCGTCAAAATTGCACAGGAAGCGGCCGGCGTAAAAACGAACGGTAGCGCGAACGTCAGATACTAGTGCGGCGGTCACAACTCACACGCCGATTCCGATTCCCACAAACACAATCCCGGCACAGACCATCTGACCGATGAAAGACCGCTTGGTCTTTTCCCAAAATTGGATTACCGCGACAAGGCCGACGAATGGAAGGAAGAGTGAGGCCAGCCCCCAACCAACGCTCTGCTCAAAAATCCGAATTAGCAGCCAGATGTGCGTCACGAACAGGAGCAGCACTCCAACTAATCCCAAGACCCCGCCGACACCTTTCGCTGTGTCAGCATCGAACGGATGGAGGGCTTGCTGCAAAACGAGAATCACAAACGCGAGCGCGAGAATTCCGGTCAAGACTACGACTCCGCCCGAGAACACACGCTGTGTATTTTGCGGTTCGGAATTCTGCGGCCAGTAAGTTTGATATCCCGCGTTCTGATATTGCGCGTCAGACGGCTCTTGCTGAGAGACAAAAGACATGTGACATCGTTTGCATTCGCTCGCCGTGGCAAAGTTCACCAGACCGCAGTCCGGACATTTTATGCTGTTCATAGATTCCCTCCAGTGGGTGTGAGTTGAGGTGAAGCCGGTGGGACAGGCTGAAGGATCAGCCGTCAACGAGTATAGGGTTCTGCGCAAACCGTTAGCAAGAGTTTTTTCGGTAGACCGTCAGTTCGCGGGCATTCGCCTGATTTTTTGCACATTGACGTGCTACGGCGACCGCGTAGAATTGTTTTTCCCGGAAATTCCCCTGAAGAGGTCACCCGTGGGTATTCGTTTAGCGGCCTCCGTCATACTTTTGGGTCTTCTTTCCCTTTTGCCGCCCGCCGTCGGCCAGGGATTGCCGCAGGATGACGTGCTGCGCGTCGAGTCTGACCTGACAAATCTTCTCTTCACGGCGACTGACAAAAACAATCGCTACATTACGACACTTCAGGAATCAGATCTCCGTGTGCTGGAGGACGGAGTGCCACAAAAACTGTTTACCTTTCAGCGCGAAACCGATCGTCCATTGTCAATTGCGTTTCTGATCGACGTAAGCATTTCCGAGGAGAAGACGTTACCTGATGAAAAGGCAGCCGCGCGGACATTTATTGAAAATGTCATCCAGTCGAGCAAGGACCAGGCCGCCATCATTCCCTTCGAAGGATATGCGCATCTGGAGCAGCCGCTGACTCGCGATGTGTTGGCGATTTATCGCGCGCTCGACCGCGTTGAAGTAGCATCGCCGTCATACATGGGCTCGGCGCCTCCGATCAGCGGCATCGCTTCCGGACCCGGCACGATTGCGCCACCCGCGGAAGGCTCAACGGCGATTTGGGACGCCATCGCGGTCACCTGCCGATCAGTTTTAGCCCCGGCTCAGGGCCAGCGACGACGGGCAATCATTTTGCTCACCGATGGCTATAATTCCAGTAGTCGATTGAGCAGAACCCAAGCCATTGACCAGGCCATTGCCACTGAGTCCGTGATCTTTGCGATCGGCATCGGTGACAAAAAATACGGCGGAGTCGATAAGTCCGCCTTGCGAGACGTGGCGGAGCTCACGGGAGGCCGCGCCTTCTTTCCCAAGAAGCAAGAAGATCTCATTACTGCATTCGCAGAAATCGAGCAGGAACTGCGCTCGCAATATCTGGTCGCGTATTCCTCAAGCAACAAGACACGCGACGGCGCGTTTCGCAACATGAAGATCGAGATCACTAATCCTGACCTCACGAAGCAAGGCTTGAAGTTGCGCTACCGGCCGGGATATTTTGCGAAACGGGCGGGCTGATTAGCTTGCGGCGATTCTTTTCTCAATCCTGCGGTCCGGGACCAACCAAATAATTTCGACCAAGACATACAGAGCTGCTCCCAACCACGATCGCACGAAAGTCAGACCGATCGCCGCGAGGTAAATCACAATTGAAATTTTGCCTTTGAAATCTCTGCCAAGTGCGATTGCCAGGGTTGAATCCGACGTGTGAATGCGCAACAAGGCTTGCGTCAAAATGAAATACGCGATGGCGGCAAACACCAACACGACGCCGTAAACTGCGACCGGCACGGCGGCGAAGTGGTTTTCGCCCATCCAGGCAGTCGCGAAC
>JBKPPE010000074.1:0-3851 GCA_046733375.1 Acidobacteriota bacterium
TACACACTAGAACTTTCGTCGGCAGCGTCAGATGTGTATAAGAGACAGGCTTCATCCAGTCCGCGACTGGCTGCTGCACACGTCCGTCAATACAGGTAATGGCGGTAGCGAATTTGTGACGAGGCATGCGATGACGAACTAAGGCTTATCCGGAGCGATTTTGTCGATGGCGCGATTGATTGTAGGGAGTAACCGTTGTCGCAGTCTAGTCACGAGTAGATCCGCTTGCTTCACGTTCTATTTCCGCGTCTGAAAAATTGAAGAGACCTCAACCGGGATCCGAAAGCTGCTGACGCCGCCCAGATTCGACAGGCGATCAGCGATTTGCGCGCGAGAAAATAGAGGAGCACATGATCGATTTAAAACGTCGTCCGTTCATTTGCGGCGATGTTTAACTGTCGACAGCTCCTCCTGCAGGAGCGGCGCCACGGCGATGCGATTACGGCCTTCGTTCTTCGCGACGTAAAGCGCTGCGTCGCTCGCGGCATACAAGGCGCGTTCTGAGGTAGCGTGTTCGGGACAAGCGGCGACGCCAATGCTCACGGCGATGTGGCCCACGCCTTCGACGTGCTGCCGACTGAGCACTTCATGTAAACGCTTCGCGGCGAGTTCGCCCTTTGTGCCGTCAACGTTCGCGCACAAAAGCGCAAATTCTTCACCGCCTAATCTGGCAGCGATGTCGTTATCGCGGCACGCTCTCGATAGTGTCTCACCGATTTCACGAAGCACCCGATCACCCGCGGGATGTCCATAGGTGTCGTTTATCTTCTTCATGTAATCGATGTCGAGGAGCAGCAGCGCGCACGGCACGCCGTAACGACGCCACCTTTCCATTTCCCGAGTCAAAGCTACGCGAAAGCGCCGTCGATTAGCCACTCCCGTCAAGGTGTCGAAATCAGCTTCACCGCGAAGCTGGTTGACCTTTTGTCGCAACTTAATTAATTGCTTCGCGCGCAGACTCAGCAACTCGAATTGTTCAGGTATCTGAAAATAATCGGAGGCTCCCGCAGCCATGGCGGCGGTGCGCCATTGCATCGTTGCAGGTTCCGCGCCTACCAGCAGAAACGGCAAGTCGTCGTCGCGGTGGGTAAGAATCTGGGTCAACTCCGGCAATGACAAGCCGCGAATTGTCACGCTGGCAATAACCAGATGAGGCCGCGAGCGGCTCAACAACACCGGCGCAGCCGCAGCCGTAGAAACCCCCGCGATCTTGAATCCGGCGGACGCGAGTAACGGCACCAGCGAGGGGTCCGGCTCGTCCGCGATGACGAGCACTCGTCTTTGTTCGGAAGAATACCGCTCGGCGGTTACTTTCTTTTGGATTGCCTTCATGATGATGATACGTCGCGAGGACGCAGTCGGTTTGATGAGGTAAAGGGCGGTTTAGTTAACGGTGTCGTAAAACAGAGCACCGAAGTGTGAAATTATGACGCGGTGGCCGAATGCGCTTTCCTCTTTGCGGCGTCCGACTGAGTGGATTCAGTTTCGGGATCCGTCGCAACCCACTTCATGAAGATCTCATATCCGAGCGCCAACGCCGTCGCGCCCACAAACATTCCGAGGATTCCACCGGTGGCCATAGCGAGCCAAATCGCCAATCTTCGGCTGCATGGTTCTAACCACTCCGGGGAGATCGGTTTGAGCCTTTGACCATCCTGCATGAATTTTGTTGCTTACTAATGGCAAATTCTTTACGGATTCTGGCGGCGCGGCTTTGTGCAAGGTGTTCTGTTGCACGGCGCCAACAAAACGCTGAACAGAATCGGCAAATGAACTCATCAACAACCACGTCGGAACGACGATCAACCCGATCCCGAAAACTACCAAAATGACCGAAGCCAATCCTTGTCGTTTACCGAGCTTGCGGGCCGCCATTGATGTGCCGGATATAGATTGACGGCGAGGATAATCGACCAAACCATCAGTTTGAGGAATGGCGAAAAGACCGTGAAACACAGCCACGCTAATGAGCGAATTAATGCAACGCGAACTAACGTGTCCCACAGAGGTGAAGACCTAGGCTTTTCGGGCTCCGGTTCTCGCTGCATCGTTGGCTTCATCGATTGTTCCTCGGGAGCGCTATTTGGCGGAGGGAATTCTCGGTTTGAAGGAATACTAGCAGAGAAGAACAGCGGAAATACCTGACACTTTTGACAGTATTCGAGGTGAATTCAAGGCGTCATGAATTATGGATTTTGAGCCGCAGCGATGGAGGATTGCGGGAGTTGTTTTTTGATCAGAGTAGTTGACCTTCAGATGGGGACTCGACGTTGTGTTAACAGGATTTATTCTTCAGCTCGTGGCTCGTCAGAAAATGAATTGAGGCACTGACACTTCAGTCATTCTTAAACTTTTCGAGCTCCGCGGCTCTTTGCGCAGTCATCATCAAATATCGATCAGCTCCGGTAAGCGTCGCGGCCGTACCGCCGTTGGGATCCCGGTAAAGATCAACGTCGGCATCGCGAAACTTTATCCATGCCCGTTGTGCCTCGAGTAATCTCTTTTTGCCGCCTTCATCCATCTGAGCGATGAGGTCCTTGTAAACCTTGTTCAGCCTCGCGTCCTGCCGTTTGGTTTCGGCCCCGATGCAATCGAGCATACTTGCCGTCACACCGCCTGATTTGTCCATACATCCTTCGTATTCGCGGCTCAGACCAATGGCCTTCTCATCTTGCGCGTTAACTTTCATCAGGCAGCCGATGAAGACGACAGCAAGGGCGACTAACAACACTTTGGTCTTTTTCATCAAACGCTCCTTCTTATTTCCCAAAGAATCCCGGATCCATCAGATACCAATTCAACAAACCGGCCAATAGACCAATGCCGAAGACGATGAAGACGATGATCTTGTCTTTGGTTGTCTCGGGCTTCCCCGCTTTAGATGGAAACAACAACAGAAAAAGTCCGCCGACGATTCCGACAGGGGCAAATGCCGCAACTTTCAACGAATAGCGACCTTCATTAAGTAGCTGATGCCAGCCGTAATAAGTGAGACCAGCGCAGATCAAGATGAGGAGTAATGCGAAGAGACGAGTCTTCATTTCAATTCATCCTTTCGCCGTCATCGTTCCAGCTTGAATCTGTTGTAAGTCGCTTAAAAATCCTGTGACGTCTGATTCTTCTGTCGCCCATGAAGTTACTAGTCGAACAATGGAGCTCTGTTCGTCGAATTTTTCCCAAAAATGAAAACCGTAGTCTCGTTGCAGCTTCTCAATTAAGGTGTTGGGAAAAATCGGAAAAACCTGGTTCGTGGGAGCGTCGACAAACAGTTCGTAGCCGCAGGTCTTAATACCGGCCGCCAACTTTTGCGCCAGCGTATTCGCGCGTCGCGCAATGTCGAAATACAAATTGTCGCGAAACAACTCCTGGAACTGGAGACTGACCGCGCGTCCCTTTGCGAGCAGTCCGCCGCGTTGCCGGAGATTGAAACGAAAATGATCCTTGAGCTGTGGGTTGGTAATGACAATGGCTTCGCCAATAAGTGCTCCGTTCTTCGTGCCCCCGATATAAAACACATCGACGAGACGCGCGAGCGTTCCCGCATCCAGATCGCCATCCTTCGCTGTGAGAGCTGCTCCGAGTCGTGCTCCATCGACGTAGAGATAAAGATCGTGCTGCTTACATTTCTCTGAAAGTGCGGTTAACTCCGCCGTCGTGTAAACAGTCCCGAGCTCCGTGGATTGTGAGATGTAAACTGCTTTGGGGACGACCATCTGATCGAAATTGTTCATCTCGACCATTTCCTTGATTTCATGTGGTCTTACTTTTCCATCCTCACCTTTGACGGCATTGATTTTGTGGCCGGTGGCTTCAATCGCGCCCGCTTCATGCTGATTTATGTGGCCTGAGTC
>JBKPPE010000075.1:0-3986 GCA_046733375.1 Acidobacteriota bacterium
GTTCACCCTTGGCTTCCGCCCGCTGAGCGACTTGCAACCAAGCGGCCGCGACCAGTGGCAACGCGGCGATTAGTGCGAGAAATCTGGAATGTTTTTTCATAAGAAGGAAACTCCTGGTTAGAATCGGACGGCGAAACTACAAAATCGGGAATCCGCCCGTTGCGCCGGTGGCGTGTGTGCGAAGTGTGAATCTAAACACGCCGCAGGCCACTGTCAAGCGGACTCAATCTCCACGAATAGCCGATGCTGGGCGGCAACCGCACGATCGTTTTCGCCATCAAAACCACGCCCAAATCGACCTTGCATTTAGCGACCATTAGGGCGGTCGCCTATAATGGCAGTACCGGTCGGAAGCACAAATTTATGTTCAGAAACCGCTTGCTCTCCGTATTCTCTGGCACGATTATTTTGATGGCCTTCGCGGTCGCGACACAGGCACAACAACCTGCAGCGCCCGGTTCACGCTACGACATCACCAACTATCGAATCGAAGTGCAGTTGCAGCCGGACGATCACACACTGCGTGCGGGCGCAGATGTGACTTTCACGCCGCTTGAGGCGACTCGTTCCGTCGTTTTCGAGCTGAACGGCTCGCTTAAGGTTAATAGTGTTGAGAAAGATGGCCATGTGTTGACTGGAGTCGTGCAGGACCCGGTTGGATCAGGGGCCCTCGGTCCAAATGTGCGCATCGACTTGGGCCAGGTGGTACCGGCGAACACTCCGACGACGGTGCGCATCCGTTGGAGCGGCGCGCTGGTTTCCCCCGAAGGCGGACCACTTGCGAATAAGCGACTCGCGTATGTTGGCACCGAAGGTTCATATCTGATGTATGCCGCGCGGTGGTTCCCATTTCATGACTACGCGGCGGATCGGGCGACTGCCGACATCACTGTGATTGTGCCGACAGGCGTTCAGGTCGGAGGACTCAGTGACGAGGCGGTCAATCCGCAGGTAGACAAGACGGGCACAACGCGATTCCATTTCGTCATAAAGACGCCGCAACTCATCGGGAATTTCATCGCTGGTCAGTACATTACAAAGTCTCTGCGGGTCGGACGTTACGAGATGCAATTCTTCGTAAAACCCGGCAACGAAAATCGCATCGCGCCGTATGGCGAGCTGATGGGCAAGGCGCTTGAGTCTTACACGCATCAATATGGAGCGCCGGCGTTCGGCACGCGTATGATCATTGCGCAGACTGACGATGAGGCGTTCGAAGCTTATTCAGGCCCCGGAATTCTTTTCCTCGCATCGAAATTTTTTGAAGGCCGTTCGACGCCGGAAGATCGGCTGGAACGTGAGATTGCTTATCAGTGGTGGGGACAAACCGTCGGATTGAAATCGTTCGACGACGCGTGGATTTCGCAAGGCCTTGCCGAATGGAGCGCGTTCGCGTTTCGGCAATCAACGGAGAGCGGCGCGCAGCTTGATGCGTCACAGCGCGAAGAGCAGGAACGCGCGCTGACTTTTGAACAGACGTCGTCCATCGTGCGCGCGCCGGGTTCGCTGGACGATCAATCAGCGGCGTATCAATCGATTGTCTACTACAAAGGCGCGATGGTTTTCAGCATGCTCAAGGAGACGTTGGGCAAAGAAAAGTTCGACGAGTTAATGGCCAAATTCCTCGAGCAGTTCAGAAACAAAAACGCGTCAATCGATGATTTCGAACGGCTCACATCGCAGGTCGCCGAGCGCAACATGCGCTACTTCTTCGCCCAATGGCTGGAAGGCACGGGTGTGCCGGAGTTCAGCGTCGATTATCAAATTATTCGCACGCGTAACGGCAAGTTCCGCACGCGCGGCACGGTGCGTCAGAACTTTGAAAATCTGAATATGCCTGTCGAGTTGCAACTTCGTTCGGAGGGTGGCGACGCGCAAACGAAGAAGTTGAACTTCAGCGGTAAGAGCGAGGACTTCGATTTCGAATCCAGCGGACAGCCGATCGCGGCCGAGGTTGATCCAAATAACAAGATTCTGCGGATGTCTGACGATTTGAAGGTTTCGATTGTCGCCCGTCGCGGGATCGAGCTGTTCAAGGAAGGCCAATACTCTGAAGCGCAGCAGCAGATGGAGTCGGCCCTCAAGATGGATCGCAACAACGCGTGGGTTTACTACAACCTCGGTCTGGTTTACTTCGAACAAAAGAACTGGCAGTTGGCGCTCGACAACTTCCAGGCGGCGCTCGATTCCAGCAGCAGCAAGCCGGCTTGGATCGATGTGTGGGCGCACATCAAACGCGGCAACGCTTACGATGCAAAGGGAGACCGCAACAAGGCCGTCTACGAATACAACAAAGCCGTGCAAGACGGCAATAACTACGACAACGCCCAATCCGTCGCGAAGAAATTTATCGAGACTCCCTTCGATCCCAAGGCAACTGAGGCAGCACAAGCCACGCCGGGAAGTAATTAGGCGCCGAAGGCGCGTAATGAAATAGCCGCGGGCGTTAGCCCGCGGGATAGAAATGTATCATCAGAAGCCCGCTTTAGCAGGCGACAGAAACAATCGTCTGTCGCCCGCTAAAGCGGGCCGATTGTTATTTGCTCTGAACCCAGGGTTCCGCTCGCTTCGCGCGCTTCACCCTGGGCTAAGTCATGCCGCCTGCTTCGCAGGCTCTTTGAGTCTTTTACTCTGTCCTGCATTAGGGCAAACTTAGATACTCGTCTCGATGAGAGTTGAATGCCCAAATTGAAACCTCAACCACTCAAACCCGAACAAGCAACCGCTGCGCATACTCTCGACCGACACCTGTCTGTCTCTGCGGGACCGGGCGCAGGCAAAACCAGGGTTCTGGTCGAACGTTATCTTCACATCCTCCGCACGCAGAAAGTCTCAGCAGACAACATTGTCGCCATTACCTTCACGAATCGCGCGGCGAACGAAATGCGCGAACGTGTGCGCAACGAAATCGATTTGCTGTTGCGCGCGACCTCAGGCGCAGAGCGGCAACGGTGGCTCAGGCACAAGCGGGCGCTCGAAGGCGCCGTCATTACTACGATTCACGGTTTCTGCTCACGCGTCCTGCATGAGTTTCCTGTCGAAGCGAACATCGATCCGCAGTTCATGCTGCTCGACGAGCAACAATCGACACTGATGCTCGAAGCGATAGTCGATGACGCGTTGAGCAACGCGATTCATCACGGGAACGACAAGATTGTGAAATTGGCCCAGGGCATTGGCGGTCGCGGCACACTCTCAGCCCTGTTGGCTGAACTGTACAGAAGATACCGCGGCGAGGGGCTGGCGCTTTCTGACATCAAGCCGCACGCGGCAGCTAATCATGCAAGCGCTGACGATTACGCGGCGACGTTCGCCGCGCTTGATGCGCGGATGAAGGAGTTGCTGCAGTCTCGCCAGAAGACCGCCGCATCGCAGGGCAAGCAGAGCAAGCTGCGCGATGAATGGCCGAGTGTGCGCGCGATCGTCGCACAGCCACCTTCCGAACAGACGATCGCAAAGTACTGCCAGGGCATTGAAGATTTTCGCGAAATGCGTCCGGCGAAAAACGTCATTCCGCAGATAGTCGCGATTGATGACCTGCTTTGGGGAGACGACGCGAATGATCGATTGGCTGGCAAGCTCCCGCGTCTTGGCTTTGATCTGCTGGCAAAAGATTATTCGCTCGCGGTTCTGAATGTTATGCAGGACATCGAACGGCGACTGGATGACGAGAAGCAGAGATTATCTGTTCTCGATTTTGACGACCTGCAACTGCGGACGTTAAAGCTGATCGACGAGCATCCGGAATTATTCGGGCGCATCTCTGAACACTACCGCTATTTTCTGGTTGACGAATTCCAGGACACGAACGGGTTGCAACGCGACCTGATGATGAAGCTTGGGCTGCGGCGCGACGCCAATCTTTTTATCGTCGGCGATCGCAAGCAGTCAATCTACGGATTTCGCGGCGCAGACGTTGATGTGTTTGGTGAGATGACCGCAGCGATCGAGAGAGCCGGCGGATTCCAACAGCCACTGCACCTTAA
>JBKPPE010000076.1:0-3864 GCA_046733375.1 Acidobacteriota bacterium
ACCCGAATCGGATTGGCTTTATGGCGTGAACATCTCGAACTGGCCAGAAGGCTACGATGCTCACGATGCGACTCCGGTGGAAGTTGAGATGTGGTAGCACGTTGTGCCTCTAAACTATTTGAGGTTGTAGAGTTTAGCTGCGTTATCGTGCAGCACCATATGCGCCAACTCCATCGCCCGCGCGCGATCGATTTCCCCGTCGTTCATCATCCCGGTTAACGCGAGCGCCAAAGCTTCCCGCGCGGTGGTGTTTGAAAGCCAGGCTACTTCGCCCCAGTCGACCGCAGGCCCGAACGAAAATGCGTCTGTGCCGAAAAGAATTTTGTCGGGATAGAATTCCATCCAGTTGCGCAGCGTCTCGCTCAATTCGCGTGGATACGTGAAAAAAGTCTGGGCTGAAAAGTCGGCGTAGACATTCGGCTTGCTCATCAACGACCCCATCTCTTTCGTGAAGGGATAGCCGCCGTGAAGGACGACGAAGTTTGTTTTCCGGAGTGAAGGATCATTAAAAACCGACTCGAGCAGCAAAGGGTTACTGCCGGTCTGGCGGTAAAACCCCCCAGCGCCTTCGATGCAGTGAATATGAACCGCCAGCCCAAGCCGGCCCGCTTCGCGCGCGATGTAAAAGAATAGAAAGTCCTGGACAGCTTTGTAATCAGATGATGGCGGCAGACCCGCGCGTACATAACGCGCGTATGTGAGTCGCGCCTGTACTTCGTCCGGATCATCAAAATCGAGCTTGCGAAGATATGCAGCTTCGTACTTGATCGCGACGGCGCCGTTTCGCTTTTGGCGCTCCAGGGTTGGCGTCACCACCTGCTTCAGATAAAGATCGAGAGAAGGTGGCAGGGCGCGCACATTTAGATCAGACATGTAACGCTTCAAAAGTTTTTCTTCTGCCGGATAGAAACCTTTGTAATCGACGTTCGCGCGTTTCGCGGCTTCGTTACTCAAGGGAAACAACAGCGCGTCGTCGAACGAGACCCAGCGAAATCGCGGCTCACTGAGGCCGCGTCCCATCGCCACACGATTTGCGAACATCGTTTCGATATTGAGTTGATCGAGAATCCACGCCGGTGTGTTCTCGCCTTTCTGTTTCACAATGGTCTGTTTCGTGGTCATTAGTTCGCCCAGGTGGGCGTCGGACATGTCGTGATGAGAATAGCCATAGACGTCGTGCCACGCGCGGATGAATTCGGGGTTCGTGGGACTAAGCCGCACCGGCAAGGGAAACGGCGGGATGGCGTCCAATGGCAATGCGTCAAACTCGTCATCGGGTTTCTCGCCGTTAGCGACGTATTTCAGCGGATGGGCATGATTGTCGATCGCTTTGATTGCGTTGATGTCGCTCAGTAACTGCTTATCGACTCCGGCTTGTCCGGAGATCCGTCGGGGTTGAGCGACGGTGAGTACGATGGTTAAAGCAATCAGCAGGGTGGTGGTTTTGCTCATCTTCGTCCTCTTCATTTGCACGACCTCTGATCCTTCGGAGTGTCCACACGCGTAATGCGCCCATCGGTTTTCGGCGCAATCGACGCAACCGCCGCAATCTTCTTTTGCAAAATGTCTGATTCGCTGGGCGCTTGGTCCGGCCCAATCAAAATCTTCGCATCGCGAAACATGTCATAGCCATCGCCGGCATCTTTCACCACATAATTTGTCGCAGCGAGTGAATACAACTGCCGATCGTCGAGCGGCTTGCCATTGACTACGATGTTGCTCACGCGGTCACCTGGTTTACGCGACGCGTCATAAGAAAAGCGAATGCCTGAAACCTGCGGAAACCGGCCCGGCTGCGTTTCGACGCCGAGTGAGGCCACACCATGTTCGAGCGCGCGACGCAGCGTTGCCCCGGTCACTTGCACCTTCACGACTTTGTTGTTGAACGGAAGCATCGAAAGAACGTTGCGTTTAGTGAGCACGCCGGGCGCGATCTCAGTGTCGGCGCGAATCGACCCGCCGTTGACGAGCGCGACACCGGCGCCGGTGGCTTCACGAAAAGCGTCGGCAATGAAGTCGCCCACGTTCGTCTCGCGCGTACGCACATCTTCGCTTTTCATTTCCAACTTCACGTCAGTACGGCCAACAGGTTGTTCAAGACTCTTCAACAGTTCTCCGTACTTTTCGTTGATGGCGACGAAGCTTGAATCATCGGAAATCTCTTTCGTTACAGTAATCACTTCCCAGTCGATGCTCTCCAATTTTCCGGTCGCGCGATTGATATTCAAATCGATGCGCCCGAGTTCACGTGCGTCAGCGGTCATTTTGAAAATCGGCGCATGCCCCGCCATTGACTCCAACAAAGTGTGTTCGTGTCCGCCGATGATCACGTCGACGCCCGAACAACGCGCGAGTTGTTTATCTTCAGCCATCGAAAGATGTGTGAGTGCCACCACGACCTGAGCTCCAGCAGCATGAATTTTAGGAATGACGCGCCCTGCTACCGTGCAAGGATCGATGATGTCGACATTCGGCCCGGGTCGTGACGTTTGCAGAGTCTCCGGCAGCAAAATGCCGAACAAGCCAATCTTGATGCCATCGAATTCGCGCACGACGAACTCGGGTGTGTTGGCAAACAGTTTTCCGGTTGTCTTGTCGATGACGTTCGCGGCCAGCCATTTGAATTTCGATTCGCCCATGCGTTGGCGCAGAACATCTGGCCCAAAATCAAATTCATGATTGCCGAACGTCGCATAATCAAGACCTGCGGCATTCCATGCTTCAATCATCTGCGCGCCTTTGTAGGTGTTCGATTCGATGGACGGCGAAATCGTGTCGCCGGCCAAAAGGAAGAGAGTGTGCGGCGATTCAGCCATGACTTGTTTACGCAAAGTTGCGACCCGGGCAATGCCGCCGCGCATGCCGCCGTCAACGGGCGCAAACTGATAGACATCGTTGACTTGGAGTAGTGTCACGCGGATCGGGCAGTCGCGATTCTGTTGGGCAGTGGCGCTGGTGGCGAGCCAAAGCGCGGCGAAGCAAAGCAGTGCGGCAATGGCACCCACGGTTTGTGAGCGGTGTTTGAAAATCATGGTCGTCCTCGAAGGCGATTGAAGTGCGGTAATCGTTTCCAAAATCGAGGTTGGATTATACTGGGCGACAGGTGATTTCGGCAGACGAAATGGCTTTCACCCCAACCATATTCATCACCGGTTTTCCGGGCTTCATCGCCGGCCGATTGGTTGAGCGTTTGGCGCGTGAAGATGCGAAGTTCATTCTGCTCGTGCACCCGTTGATGCTTACTCGGGCACAGCGGGACATCGCGAATATCACGTCCAGAACCGGGGCCGACGTGACAAACTTTACAATTGTCGAAGGCGACATTACGAAGCCCGACCTGGGTCTTTCGCAGCAAGACCTCGCGCGCGGGCGTTCGCAGACACACACGCTGTTTCATCTCGCGGCGATTTACGACCTGGCGGTTGAGCGCGAGCTGGCGCAGCTGGTGAATGTTCAAGGTACTGCGCACGTAAACCAATTTGCGAAGTCGATTGCTAATTTGAAACGCTATCACTATGTCTCGACCTGTTATGTTGCCGGCAGACGTCGTGGCCTAATCCTTGAAAATGAACTTCAGCACGAGGCTGGCTTCCGGAACCATTACGAGGAATCGAAGTACATGGCCGAGTTGTCAGTCGACGAACTGAAGGCTGAACTGCCGGTGACGATTCATCGACCGGCGGTCGTAGTTGGCGATTCACACAGCGGTGAAACCGCAAAGTACGACGGCATCTATTACTTGATTCACTATCTGCGAAAGTGGCCCGCTGGCCTGGCGCTCGTGAACATCGGCAACAGCGAAGTGTGCCTCGATCTGGTGCCGATTGATTTTGTGATCGAAGCAATGGTTGCGCTGGCTAAAGA
>JBKPPE010000077.1:0-4163 GCA_046733375.1 Acidobacteriota bacterium
ACCCAAGACTGGCAAGGACTGCCATCAATACTAATGTTAAGGAACTTCTCTGAGCCTTCTTCATTTTTTCCTCCCTAAAATTTCCCGGACGAACGAATAGCGATGAAAATGGATCACCGAACCGAACGTCGCTGCCTTTGGAGAAACGCGCCGAGCGAAAATATTCGCGAGCGCGCAGGACGAGGCGTATGTGGCTTAGAGAAATGCTGGAGGTGCGCGACCGTGGTGCGAACCGCTGAACTCCGCGAGTTCGATTTGCGCAAATAAGAATTGCGCCATCGATTGACTCGGGTCGGAACTTACACCTGCCGGCTGACTGATAAGAGTGGTCGCAAGGTTATGATGAAGCTGACAGATCGAACATTCGGAAGTGCTCGTCCGCGAGGACATCGGCGGTAGTTGCCGTGTCGCAGCTTCTTCGTTGCTGTTTGTTTGCGTCTCTGTCGAAACTCGCGCTGAGCGAGTCAGCGAGCCAACGCCGTGATGGTGAGTGAACTCAAACGTACTGCCCCACGCAATGGTCGCGAGCAGTAGTGCCCCGATGACGCGTGTTGTCCACGCGAGCTGGCGATTCCCGGTTTGGAATGCTGATAGCAACATCGGGGATTGTGCGATAGTTTATGAATGCCACACGGTTTAAGTCAATAAGCGAAAGGCACATGCTGCCAGCCGCTCGATCCGCCATGCTTCGCTTGCTTCGTTTTCTCAGACCATCTTTGTTGATCCTTCTTTTCGCAACCGTGGGCGCGGCGACCAGCGGGTCTGCGCAATCGTTGTCGGTGACAGTTGAAGTTCTGCCGGGAGCGCCCGGACGTCTGCTGATGCAAGGCTCTGGTGCACGGCGGCAGACGTGGTCTTTTCGTGACTCATATGCAGCAGTGGTCGGACTTGGCAATCGAGTGCGCGCGTTTCAATTGTTTGACGCGAACGGAAAACAGATTGCGGTACGCAGAATCGCTCCCGGGCAATTCGAGTCATCTGAACCAGGGACAAAATTCAAATACGAGCTGGAACTCACGCCGCCTTCGCGACCTGCTGACGCGGCATTCACATCCTGGCTAACGCCGGAGCGAGGAATGTTGATCCTGGGAGATGTGCTTCCTGAATTGCCGTCCGCGCGTCCAGCGACGGTTAATGCTCGAGTGGTCGTTCCGTCTGGCTGGAGTGCTTATGCGAGCGACACCGGAAAACTGGTAACACAAATTGAAACGACCGACGCCGATCGTTCTGTAGTTGTGGTGGGAAAGAAGATTCGCGCTGCCACACGCGCTATTCTCGGAAAACCTTTCACAATGTTGACGGACGGCAATTGGGCGTTTGCGGATGACGACGCGGTCGACATGGTGAGAAGTGTGCTGGAGCTTCACAGTAAAAACATCGGACCGTTGCCGTGTGAGAGCGCTTCACTCATGTTACTGCCGTTTCCGCAAGCGTCCGGGGCAAACAAATGGAGCGCACAAACGCGGGGATGCACTGTGACGTTGCTTCTTAACGCGGCGCCTTCCAAAGTTGCCGCTGTTGCCCAACTCGAGTTGGCGCTGACTCACGAGTTGTTTCATTTTTGGGTGCCGAATGGCCTGGCGTTAACCGGTGATTACGATTGGTTCTACGAGGGTTTCACGATGTACGAGGCGGCGCGGGCCGCAGTTCGACTAAATCTTCTCTCGTTCGATCAGTTCTTGAGTGCTATCGCTGATGCCTACGACGGATCGTCTGGAAGTGACGCACAAAACCTGTCAGTGATCGAAGCCTCGAAGCAAAGATGGACCAGCGGAGCCTCGACTATTTATTCGAAGGCGATGGTCGTCGCGTTTTTGTATGATCTGAACGTGCGGTGGCAGTTGAAAGGGAAGCGATCGCTGGACGATGTCTACCGCATGCTTGTGCGAGACCACTTGGCGAAATCGGCGGCCACGCCGTTGGATGCAAATTCCGCGATTGTTGGAGCTTTGCACGCAGAGCTTGCGGATCAGGACTTTGTCAATCGTCTTATCGTCGCACGAGTATCGATCGATTTAGAAAAAGAGCTGGCGCCATTTGGATTGGATGTTGAGAAGCCGGGTGTGCGGACTCATATTTCAGCCAATCCGCAGCTTACCAACCGTCAGCGCGATTTGTTAAAGCAGTTGGGTTACAATGGGCTCCGCCGTCGATGATTCGCTCCAGCGAATCAATGCGCGGTCGCACCGGTAGCTATGAGTAGAAGTGCAATGCATTTTCCCTCCCCGCTAGGCGGGGAGGGACTAAGGGTGGGGTTAGCAACTCGCTCAACCTCTCCCCCAAGCCCTCTCCGGGCAGCGGAAAGGGGAGACGGTTTCCGAGATCCGCTCACTGCCGGTACGGGAAGCCCTTCACTCAATCCTGCGAAACTTCAAATCCTCTTCCTTGTTCTGGGATCGCTACTCTTGGCGGGCTGCAGCGCGATCGCCCGAACAGGCAGCTCCGGGGTCGTTGTCTCTCATCGTGCCCAGATTCGCAGTTCCACCGCGGTGGTGGCCGCCGATCTTCTGGAAGTCAGCCGCGGAGACGGCGTAGACATTCTGGATTCGATAGAAATTCCCGATCCGACCGATAACACGAAGAAGGAGCTGTGGTATCGAGTGCGTGCCCGTGACGTTGACAAGACGGAGGGTTGGATCGAGGCGCGCAACATCATGCCTGACGATGTTCTCGAAAAGTCACGCAAGATCGCCGAGGAAGACAAGGACGTTCAGGCACAAGCGACTGGTCAGTTGCACGCGAGTTCGAATTTGCGTCTGTCACCGGATCGCACCAAAGACGACAACATCATGATGCGTCTCGACAGCGGTGCGAGCTTTGAGATCGTTGGCTGGAAGCGTGTGCCGAAAGTGAAGGAAGACGCGCCGGATGAGAGCGACATTGCGCCGAAACCAGGCAGCGTGACCCCGGCGCGACGAAGCAGGTCTGAGCGCAGCGAAGAAGAAGATCAGGAAGCGAAGGAGACGACCGAGCTTTGGTACAAGGTGCGTCTCGCGCCGGCGATTTCTCCCGCGCCCGCTGGCTGGATTTTCGGAAAGCAGGTTGAGCTCACAGTCCCCAGCGACATCATTTACTACCGCACGGGAAGAGAATTCGTAGCGTGGCGCCGACTTGACGAAGAGAGCAGCGACGAATCTTCAGCGACGCAGACGAAAGATGTAGCCAAAACATCGCGGCCGGGCAGTTGGGTCATTCTCGAGAAAAGCAATCTGAAAGATGAGCCGCATAAAATGGGTGAGCCCGATTTCGATCGCATCTACGTGCTCGGCTACGAGAAGCACGATCAGGATCATTACACGGCTTACCGCAGTCCCGATGTGGAAGGCTACCTGCCGTTGAAGGTTGAAGGAAAAGGCGCGAACAAAACTTTCACCGCTCGAATCAAGGAAGAATCCGGCCAGGTGAAGGAAATGACATTCAGTTTGTATCGTGATGAGCACGGTGTGACGCGCGTCACACCACCGGAGCAGATGAAGTCAGCTAAGAGAAAATAGGCGCTGAACAGAGGCAACTACGAGGGCTTTCTAACATCTAATCCCGGTCTTGAGAGCGCGCACGGCAGCCTCGCGGTTGACGGCAACGAAGTTAGCACTGAAAAACCTGGGTTCCCGCGCTTGACACTCACTCCGCTGTTCGTTAGAATGCGCGTTTGCTTGGGAGGAAAATATCCTCATAAAGGCAACTAGTAATAGTTCCTAACCCATCCAAGCTTGGATCACAAACGAGCCGAAAGGTTCGGATTCAACGAGCGAAAGCTCGAATCCAAAACAAACTGATTCGATCTTTGAAAACTAGATAGAGCGTGTCCGTCTCAATTAGACCTTTGAGAGTCAAAACGTGAACGATAAAGTTCGCGCAAAACTCTGAAGAAGAGTCATTATCGAGACTGATATAAGAAACCAGTAAGAGATAATGTTGCTAGAGAACAAATTCTTAACGAGAGTTTGATCCTGGCTCAGAATCAACGCTGGCGGCGTGCCTCAGACATGCAAGTCGAACGCGAAAGTCCCCTTCGGGGGATTAGTAGAGTGGCGTCCGGGTGAGTAACACGTAGGTAATCTACCTTCGGGTGGGGAATAACGCAGGGAAACTTGCGCTAATACCGCATAATGCAGCGGCACCACATGGTGACAGTTGTTAAAGCGGGGGATTTTCGAACCTCG
>JBKPPE010000078.1:0-12764 GCA_046733375.1 Acidobacteriota bacterium
ACGCCAGCTCTCGCAAATTTTGGACGGCTAAAATATTAGGGAGTGACGCGAGATAGTCGTTCAGCGTCGAATTGTCAGTGATGGGCTGCGCGAAATCCGCGAGCGCGACTTTGCTGGGACGCGAGGCAAGCGGATACGTGCGGACTTTGTCGAGGTCGATCGGTTTCGCGTCGTAGATTGACATCTGGAGCGCGTTGTTGGGGCGCACGCATCCTGCGTGCGGTGCGCCGGCATCCTGCCGGCTCTTACTGTGGAAACATTTCGGATTCGATTAATTCACACAAAATGTGGCCGACTAAATTGTGCGTTTCTTGAATTCGTTGCGTGTCGTTACTTGGGACGATCAGTGCGACATCGCAAAGTGCCGCCACCTTGCCGCCATCGCGCCCTAACAAGCCAATGATTTTGATCTGTTGTGATCGCGCCTGCGCGCACGCCGCGATGATGTTTGGCGACTGGCCTGACGTTGAAATTGCCAGACAGACGTCGCCTTCATTTCCGAGCGCTTCAATCTGCCGGGCAAAGACCTTTTCAAATCCAGTGTCGTTGGCAATGCAAGTCAGCACACCGCCGTCCGTCGTTAATGAGACAGCGGGCAGCGCGCGTCGCTCTTGCAGAAAACGATTTACCAATTCTCCGGCGATATGTTGCGCGTCGGCCGCTGAACCGCCGTTGCCGAAAACCAAGAGCTTCTTTCCCGCAGCCAGAGCTTCCGCAATCTTCGACGCCGCCAGTTCCACCTCACGGGCATGTGCGGCAAAGAAGGCTTGCTTTAAACTTAGACTGTCAGAAACGATGGCTGAAATGCGTGCTGTCATGGACGGCTGCGATGAGCGTTGCGGAGTATATCATGCGACTTTCTTTGTTTCTTCGACGATCTGATCCGCGGAAGACGGACGCTTCACGCCGTTTCGTTTTCCAGTTCCGTTCAACAGCGGTTTGAGCACCTGGCCCGTGTGCGAACGACGCACAGCAGCGACTTCCTCCGGAGTTCCACACGCGACGATGCGGCCGCCATGCGCCCCACCTTCGGGACCGAGATCGATGATGAAGTCCGCGCTTTTGATGATGTCCAGGTTGTGTTCAATGACGATCACGGTGTTGCCGAGGCTAACCAGTCTCTGCAGCACGTCCAGTAGTTTGTGGACATCAGCAAAGTGAAGGCCCGTGGTTGGCTCGTCGAGGATGTAAACCGTGCGGCCCGTTGCGCGCTTCGAGAGTTCCTTCGCCAGTTTGATCCGCTGCGCTTCGCCACCCGACAGAGTCGTCGCCGATTGTCCGAGCTTGATATAACCCAACCCAACGTCGAGCAGCGTCTGTAATTTCTGTTTGATTTGTGGATGATTTTCGAGAACCGGCAACGCTTCTTCCACCGTCGTGTCGAGTAGCTCGGCGATCGATTTGCCTTTGTACTTGACCGAAAGCGTCTCGCGGTTGTAGCGCGCGCCACGACAAACGTCGCAGAGCACGTAAACGTCCGGCAGAAAATTCATCTCGATGCGCTTCAGTCCTTCGCCTTCACAACCTTCACAGCGGCCGCCTTTCACATTGAAAGAAAAGCGTCCGGGTTTGTAGCCGCGCTCGCGTGATTCAGGAAGCATCGCGTAGAGCTCCCGGATCGGCGTGAACAAGCCAGTGTAGGTCGCCGGATTAGAACGCGGTGTTCGGCCGATCGGCGATTGATCGATTTCGATGACTTTGTCGAGATGCTCCAGTCCTTCGATGGCTCCGTGGGCCCCGGGATCGCTCAGTGAGCCGTACAGCTCTTTCGCCAGCGCGCGATACAAAATGTCTTCGACCAGGGTTGATTTTCCTGAACCTGAAACTCCTGTAACCACCGTCAACAACCCAAGCGGGAAAGTCACATCAATTTCTTTCAGGTTGTGATATCTGGCACCACGAATCGTGATCGCTTTTCCATTCGGTAAACGCCGCGCGTCTGGAACGGGAATCTTGCGTTCTCCGCTGATGTAAAGGCCCGTCACCGAACTGCTGTTGTGGGCCACGTCGTCCGGCGTGCCGCGCGCCACCACAAAGCCGCCATGGGTGCCCGCGCCGGGTCCCAGATCGACGACGTAGTCAGCGCGCCGAATTGTCTCTTCGTCGTGTTCGACGACGAGCACAGTGTTTCCGAGATCGCGAAGCGCGGCCAGCGTGTCGAGCAAACGTCGATTGTCGCGCGGATGCAAACCAATTGACGGCTCGTCCAGGACGTACAGCACGCCACGAAGTTGCGAGCCAATTTGCGTCGCCAGACGAATCCGTTGGCCTTCACCTCCTGAGAGGCTCGCGGACGGCCGATCGAGTGTGAGATAGCCAAGTCCGACTGTCTCGAGGAAGCGAAGGCGGCTGCGAATCTCTCCCAGCACTAGTCCGGCAATTTGAGCCGATCGCGCGTCGAGCTTGACTTGATCGAACGCGGCGATCGCATCTTCAATCGTCATGTTCGTGTAATCCGCGATCCCTCGAGCGCCGACACGCACAGCCAGCGAATCGGCGCGCAAACGGCGCCCGCCACATGTCGAACAAGTGACCGGTGAAACCATTTCTTCCAGCGCCAATCGAACCTTTTCGCTGGGTGGCTCTTCAAGCCGTTCGCGCAACCAAGGTAGCGCGCCCTTCCACGGGCCTTTATAGGTATAGAGTCCTTGGCGAAATTTTATCTGCGAAGGAACACCATCAAAGAACGCCTGGCTAATCTCATTCGGCTGATCTTTAAATGAAAGTTTGGTGTCACCTTTGAAATGCGTAATGACAGCGAGCAGCGCACTGCGCAGATAGGCCGACCCCGATTTATCCGCTTCCGCGAACGGAATTTCTTCGGGCAGTAGTTCCGGATTCGGAATAAGTTTCGACGGATCTACTTCAAGAACAGTTCCGAGGCCATGACAGTCACGGCAGGCGCCGTACGCCGAGTTAAACGAGAAAGAGCGGGGCTCGAGCGGCGGCACGTTAATTCCGCAATTCACACAGGCCATCTTTTCCGAGTACAACTTTTCTTCCCCGTCCACGACGGAAACCAGCACCGCACCGCTGGTAAGCTTCAAGGCTGTTCGGATCGACTCACCCAGTCGCTCATTGATTCCGGGCTTGATCAGCAGGCGATCGACGACCGCTTCAATCGTGTGATTGCGCCGCTTGTCGAGGCGAATGTCTTCATCGAGCGCACGCAAGTCCCCATCGATTCGCGCACGGATGAAGCCGTCGCGGGCAAGCTTGGCGAGTTCCTTTTTGAACTCGCCTTTGCGCCCGCGGACGATGGGCGCGAGCACCATCACGCGTTCGCCCTCAGGAAGTTCGAGCACGTCGTGCAGAATTTGATCGACACTCTGCCGGGTAATCGGCGCGCCGCATTGTGGGCAGTGCGGCAGTCCGACTGAGGAAAACAAAAGGCGCAGGTAATCGTAAATCTCGGTCACTGTACCGACCGTTGAACGCGGACTTCGGGCCACCGTCTTTTGCTCGATCGAAATGGCCGGCGACAGGCCTTCGACAGAATCGACATCAGGCTTTTCCAGTTGATCCAGAAACTGCCGCGCATAGGCCGAGAGTGATTCGACGTAACGCCGCTGCCCTTCCGCATAAATCGTATCGAACGCGAGCGAAGACTTGCCGGAGCCGGAGAGTCCCGTGATTACGGTCAATTTGTCACGAGGGATGTCGACATCGATGTTTTTGAGGTTGTGCTGGCGGGCTCCCCGGACGCTGATTCGATCAATTGCCATAACGTGAAAAGAAAGTCGAGCGCCACAGACGAGAATTTCGCGTGGCGCAGAACCGAGCATTGTAGCCGACTGACAATCGCCTCAGCAACCACGACCGCGCTTTTGGTATGAATGCGCCAAATCCAAGATGACGCTGCGCAGAGGCACGGCAGAAGTGCGTAGGTGTCGGTCGTGTTCTCATCTGTGATTTAGATCACCATCTGCATGCTAATAAGCATTTCGGAAACCACGAGTTCTTGCTAAGCTAAATTCTTAATGCAGTATTCTGGGCTTTTAAATGCACTACCCTGGCAAGCGCATTTCTAACGTCAGCCCCCTCCTCGCATCACCCAGCTTTTGTATCTCTCTTTTAGTTGGCGCGATCATCATTAGCGGATTTCTGTCGCGACCGATCGACGCTGCGCGCGCTGTGATTTCAGGTAGCGGGCAGACACGCGACTCGAGCGATAAGCTCGTCGGCAGAAGGCTTCAACGTCGCGACGATCCGGAAATCGCTAAGGCGCTCAAGAAATATGACTTGGTTAGACTCGGGCGGCCCGAACTGAAATCGCAAATGCAGAAAAATGGGCGACTCCTTCTGAACACCTCGGCAGGTGACTTTGATCTTGAACTAACTCCTTATGATTTGCGTTCGCCGGATTACCAATCACAAATGATTGGGGCGGACGGGATAGCTCAACGTCTTCCCGTCACACCGGTCAAGACCTTCAAAGGTTCAGTCAACGGATCCGCGCGTGCGCAAGCTCGCATGACGCTTACGAACATGGGGCTTGAGGGAATCGTGATTACGGAATCTGATCGGTATTTCCTGCAACCCGCGCGCACGTTTTCGAAGACCGCCAACGACGATGAGTTCGTCTTTTACAACGGTAATGACACGACGGAAAGTCTTGGCACATGTGGCGTCACGCTCGCGGATGAAGTTGGCGCCCGTGAAAGACTCGCAAAGGAAAGCGGAACTCTTCAATCAGAATCATTAGGCTCGGCCAGTCCCAACGCACTCTCACCGATGCGAGTAGTACGCCTGGCGACGGATGCAGACGCCGAATATGTCTCTACGCTGGGCGGCCCAGCTCAGGCAAACGATCAGATTCTAGACATCATGAATCAGGTGGATGGAATCTATCAGGTCGAGATTGGCTTAACGTTTCAGATCGTTTTCCAGAATGCATGGTCTGATGCCGCGTCCGATCCGTATGTCTCCACTGACTCGGCCGATGTGTGGAGAGAATTCTCCGACTACTGGAACGCCCACTTTGCCGGTACCCAGAGAGACCTGGCTCACCTTTGGACCGGCAAACACCTTGCTGATCATGCGGGGCGTTCCTCTCTCGGATCCGTTTGTCGGATTCCGTCCCAATCCTATGCGGTCTCACAACGCTTTCCAGAGACTCCGGCAAATCCCATCACGGCAATGACGGTCAGCCTGACGGCTCATGAGATTGGTCACAATTTCGGCGCGGTTCACCCAGGCGAGCCGGGCGTAGTACCTCCCGACATTGGGCCAACTTGTCCCAGCAGCATAATGCAAGGGATTGTTGATAGCTCGACGTTTTGTCCTTTTTCACGTTCGCAAATCTTAAGTTATCTCAGCACATGGAGCAGTTGTCTGACTGAGTCTTCCACGCCACCTCCCTCGTATCCACCTTGCGTGGAAACTCCTTTGGACTCGACCTTATCTGCGAATGGCGAATTGAAAACGACAGATTGCTGGTCGTCCGTGAGAGGTCTTTTCTTTTACGCCGATCACTACACGTTTGAAGGGCAAGCTGGACAACGGCTGCATATCAACATGAACCCGGTCACTCTCGGCTTTGAGCCTTACTTATACCTGATTGCCCCAGATGGCTGGGCCATCGGTCAACTCACGAACGGCGGTAATCCGGCGCGTTTGCCGTTTTCAGGCTCGTTCACGTTGCCACAAACTGGAAAGTACATAATCGAACTGACGTCGTCCGCGCGCCAAGCATTCGGCAGCTACACAATCAGCGTAACTCTTGATGGATGTGTGCTGAGCGTCAGTCCGACCAGTCAACATTTTCCTGCGAATGGCGGCAGCGGCACCATAAATGTAACTGCAACCGGGAGCGGGTGCAGTTCTTCAAGTTATCTCTTCACGACCTTCCCCTTTGTAACGCCCTGGCTCACGGTGCAAACCAACTCGGCCACTGGCTCGCAATCGCTTAACTTTACTGTGCAAGCGAACGCGAACACGACGGAACGAAGAGCATTCTTAATAGTAGGAACGGTTTTTGGAGATGGCTTGGGCATTCCGATTACGCAATCCGGCACGGCCCCTGATTGCCCGCTAACACCAATTGGGTTCGGCCAGACGATTAATGGAACTCTGGCAACACCTGATTGCGTGTCTCCCAGCAGTAACGTCTTTGCCGATCGTTACTCTTTTAGTGCTTCGGCCGGCCAGGAAGTGGCCATCTCTGCGTCCGTCCCGAATCGAGGTGCCGTTCTAACGCTGTTCGGACCGGACCAAAGAATTATTCTCACAGACGACGGTGCATTAAGTTTGGGCCATGCGCGGATTCCGGGCGGCACGGGAATGCTGACCTTGGGTCTCTCAGGCACCTATGTTGTTGAAGTGACGGGCAGCGGCACGGGGCCCTACTCGCTTACACTCACAACCAGCACGCCTGCGATACCGCCGGTGTTGTTGACGGAAGAAAATTCTGATGTTGCCGCGGCTGTAACTTCCGTGACGGCGCTCGGCGCGCCTTTCTCATTGACCGATGCTTACAACTTCAGTTCCGACGGTCGTACGCGGGTCGCAATCTTCGTCACGAATCTGGAGCTCTTTCCAGGAGAGGATCGTTCTGCCGTCGCCGCCATCGCTGAAGACGTTCAAGGCAATACATTTACTTTGCCCGTCGAGTACGTCGGGAAAATGCCTTCTCTCGATTGGTTGTCACAAGTAGTCGTCGCTCTTCCGGGAAATTTGCCGCCGGGACAGGAATTTAGCGTCCGTCTCTCGCTGCACGGGTTGAGCAGCAATAAAGCACGTCTCGCAATTAAATAACGAGGTCTCGTTGCCGTCACTTTCTTGACTCTCACCGAGCGCAAACCTAGACTGCGATTATCTTGAATCTTCCGAACGCGCTAACACTTTCCCGAATTTTCATCGTGCCGCTGTTGGTGGTGGTTCTGCTCACGCCTCTGTCACAGAGCCTGGGCGTACCGCCTCATATTTTGGGAGTCGCAATTTTCGCCGCGGCGGCACTGACGGACTTTTTTGATGGAAGGATTGCGCGCAGCCGCCAACAGGTTTCGAAACTCGGCAAGCTTCTCGATCCGATCGCCGACAAGCTTTTGATTTCAGCCGCGCTGATTGCGCTCGTCGAAAACCATCTGGCGCCGGCGTGGGCAGTCGTAATCATCGTCGGCCGTGAATTTGCCGTTACCGGATTGCGATCAGTCGCGGCGACCGAGGGGGTAATTATCTCCGCCTCGGGCATGGGCAAATTCAAGATGGTCGCCCAGGTCATCACCGTCGGTTTATTGATTCTCTCGCTGTCACCGAGTGGCGGTGGAGCGCCCGTCTCAAATTTCGGAAAGCCTTTTCCCGCAATCAAGTTTTGGACCGTGCCGGAGTTGCAAACTGCGTGGGCACATCTGACGGGTCCCGGCTCAACAACGTGGATTGACTGGCAGGTGCTGCTCTACACGATGGGACGCGCAATGCTTTGGGTGGTCGTGCTGTCAGCGATCTATTCGATGTGGGGATATTTTCGCGTCTTCTTTGCCGAGGTCATTCGCGGCGATCGGCGACAAACGAAAGCCTCAGCGCCAGCCTCAGCCGTTCAAAAACCGGTTTAGCTCTCTTCTACAGAACCGCGAACGGTAGTGAGTGGGATAATGGCGCGTCCTGCGCTGCGGCACTTCTTATCAAGCTTTTCTGTTTGAAACTTGTGCTCTTGTCCCGCTCGCTACTGCTCGCGGTTCTGTAACATAACCGACGGCTTCTTCCATCCACCTAGTGCTTCTTCAATGATTGCGGCTGCCGCCAATACGGTCAGCTCCTCAAACGGACGACCAATCACTTGCACTCCAATTGGTAATCCGCTCGATGTTTGTCCTGCCGGAACTCCCACGCTCGGAAATCCGAACACATTGAATGCCTGCGAATAGCTGAACGCGCGAAAGACATTCACGTAAGTGCCATTCACATCCAGACGATGACGACCATGCTCGAAAGCAGCACTGGCGCCGACGGGCGCGAGAATCAGCCGCGTGGTTTTCATCCAATGCAATAACTCTTCGCGCAGTCGTTCGCGCTCGACGACGGCGCGCGCCAGTTTTTCTGCGTTGTCGATGCGATCTTCGAACTCTTCTGGCTCGTCGGTCAGATGGTCAAGCGTGCGTGACACAAGCGGGCCGGCTTCATCTTCGTGGCCACGGTACAACGAAGCGATTTCGCTGTTTGCCGCGCGCGAAAAGAGATCGATCCACAGTTGCGGCGCCTTCGAAACGCCCGGCGGCAACACCTCGAACGTTTCAAGTCCGGCCTCCGCGAGTGCGCCTGCCGCGGATTGAACCGCTATTTTGATTTCATCGGCGACGGGGATGACTCCATCTTCGGTGTACCAGCCAACGCGTGCACCGCGGACTCTCTTCGCGTCGAGGACTTCACCGGTTCTTGATTCGACGTCCCCGGGGTCCGCAAGCACTCGAAAGAGCAACGCCAGGTCTTTGACGTGTCGCGCCAGCGGGCCGATGGACGCGCCGAGTCCCACAACACCTGCCGCTGACGGCGTATGACCTTCCATCGGCACACGTCCAGCCGTTGGCTTTAGTCCGCTGATGCCACAGAAATGCGCGGGCACGCGAATCGATCCGGAAAGATCACTGCCAATTCCGGCTGGTGAAAGACAGGCAGCGATCGCCGCCGCCTCCCCGCCGCTAGAGCCACCCGCGGTGCACTCCAGGTTGTAAGGATTATTGGTCCTGCCAAAGAGGGGATTGTCTGACTCGTATGGAATTGCCATTTCGGGGACGTTGGTTTTGCCGAGCACAAGGGCGCCTGCCGCTTTCAACCGAGCGACCGCGACCGCATCTTCGTCCGGAGTGTATTGCGCGCGAATGCGAGAGCCGCTGGTTGTGCGCAGCCCTTTCGTATCGATCGTGTCCTTAATCGTGATTGGCAAACCGTGAAGCGATCCGAGTTGCGCGCCTTGCATGATCGCGTTTTCTGCGTCGATGGCGCGGTCGCGAAGATCGTCACCGACAGTCACAATTGCGTTAATTGCAGGATTGATGCGCTCGATCGCGCGCAGATGCGCGTCTACTACTTCGACGGGCGACACTGCGCGTGCGCGGATCAAGGCGACCAGTTCGGTCGCGGACTTTGTTGTTAGTTCGTCCGACAGTTGCGGTCACCTGCTGGTTTGCTCCGTAGGAGCAAGATGTTTATAGCGAACGCATTGTAAATCCCCGTAGCGCAGAAGCGGAATGCGCGCATTCGCTTCTGCGGCTTGGAATTTGGGAATTGATGAACTATAAACATTGAGCGCCTCACGGCGCTCAATGAAATCAACTTCACCGGTTTGTGGCACAGACTTCAGTCTGTGATTTCGAGTCACCCGTGACTTCGATCACAGACTGAAGTCTGTGCCACCAGAGAGGATCGTATTCATGGGAACACGAAAAAAGATTACTGTCGTCGGTGCGGGAAATGTCGGCGCGACCGCCGCGCATTGGATTGCCTCGAAAGAACTCGGCGATGTTGTTTTGGTTGACATCGTCGAAGGAGTGCCGCAAGGCAAGGCGCTCGATTTGGCGGAGGCGGCGCCAGTAGAAGGCTTTGATGTGCGCCTAACCGGCGCGAATGGCTACGACGACACGAACGATTCAGACATCGTCATCATAACTGCCGGCCTGGCTCGCAAACCGGGAATGAGCCGTGACGATCTGCTGAAGACGAATGCCGACATCGTCGGCAAAGTTGTCGATGAAGTGGTGAAACGATCGCCAAATACGATTCTCATCATCGTTTCGAATCCACTCGACGCCATGTGCCAGGTCGCGCTGCGCCGCTCGGGCTTTCCGAAACATCGCGTGATCGGGATGGCGGGTGTGCTCGACTCAGCGCGCATGAGATGCTTTCTCGCGGAAGCGCTGGACGTTTCAGTTGAGAATGTCACCGCGTTTGTTCTCGGCGGGCACGGCGACACAATGGTACCCCTACCACGCTATTCAACGTGCGCCGGAATTCCGGTGACTGAGCTGCTCCCGAAAGAACAGATCGACGCCATTGTGAAACGCACTGCCGGCGGCGGGGCAGAAATCGTGGCGTTACTGAAGACCGGCTCTGCGTACTATGCGCCGTCGGCGGCCGCAGTCGAGATGGCCGAGTCAATTCTGAAGGACAAGAAAAAGATTCTGCCGTGCGCGGCTTATCTCGAGGGGGAGTATGGCGTCAATGGTCTGTACGTCGGGGTGCCGTGCAAACTCGGCGCGAAGGGCCTCGAGCAAGTGATCGAAATTACGTTGACGTCTGAAGAACGCATCGCTTTGCAAAAGAGCGCCGCCGCCGTGCAGGAGTTAGTGGACGTGTTGGGCATTTAGTAGTCAGAGCGAAATGAAACTTGGTCTTTCATGGCACGCCTGCGCACTCGTGCCGCTGTTGATGTTGTGGCAAGGGTCTTCGTGCCACTCGACAAACTCAAATACGAACAACTCAAATCAAAACCAAAACTCTGTGAGTGCCATCTCCGGTTCGTGGGGCGGTGCGGATATTGCGCTTGACGTCACTTCAGAAGGTGCGGACATCAACTTCGCTTGCGCGCACGGACACCTCGACGGACCCATCGTTCCTGACTCCCAGGGAAACTTCTCTGTCAAAGGAACCTACGTTCGAGAACACGGCGGCCCGATTCGAAGCGACGAAAATCCTGATGGGCGAGACGCCAGGTATAAAGGGCAAATCGCGGGCGAAAAGATGACGTTAACTGTTACCTTCGCCGACGGAGCCGAGGATGTCGGTCCCTTCAACCTCGAACATGGCAAGCGCGGCCGCATTCACAAGTGCATGTAAAACGCACTCGATCCTGTTCAAAAAAGGAGGCGCGAGCGAATTGCCCCGCGCCTCTTGTCATTAGGATTTATTCCGGGCGTTGAAAAAAGGGACACGGATGATCGTGGCCCTTTTTTGTTTTACGTCATTCGCGCACAGTTGTCCTTCGTATGCGCTTCTTTTTGCGAGTAGACTTTTGTTCGGTTGTCCCGGCCGCGGTGCGCCTTAAATTCAAGTACGGAACATAGGTCACCGACCCGCGGTTTCCCGGCGTCCCGCCCGGCGTTGCTGCCGAGGCCTTGCCTGTTGTTCCGGCCGATGTTGGAGTAGCAGGCAGAGACGGGGAATTTACGCCTGTGGCAACCTTGGCCTGACTCTTCGGGACGTTAACGGTCGTGGTTCTCACGACTGTGTGGCCGGCCGGGTCTGTGCAGGTCACGGTAATGGTGTAAACGCGACCGCTGCCTTTGCCGGCACGTTCGCTCCGCAGCAGGAGGTGATGCGAATCCACAACTTGCCAGTCCGGAGCCGTGTCGCCATCGCCGAGCCCATTGACAGCTTCGTTGCTCGTGACCGTCAATACGCAGCCCACCGAACAGTTGTCGGTCGCGGTGTAGTTCACCGTGACCGGAATCATCTGATGGTCAGGCGGCCACAGCGTATTCGGGCTCGCAGTTGCCGCACTGACATTAGGTGACGTTGTGTCGTTGACGGTAACGTTGAAAGAACACGTGGCCGTGCTGCCATCGAGCCGGGTGTCAGTGAACGTTACGGGTGTTGTCCCGACCGGGAAGAACGAACCTGACGGATGATTGCTCGTAATGACGCCACCACAGTTTCCAATTTCGGTTGGGTTCGCAAACGTCACGATTGCGCCGCAATCGCCGGTATCATTTGGCACCGTGATGTTCGAAGGACAGGTCAACTCGCACGTGCCTCCACAGCAGACGCGCGTGGCCGCGAAAATCGAAATTGAATCGATCCGCATGCCGCCGCCCGTCGGATTTACGCCATTGTCGTAAGCAGTTCGCCACCTGAGTTGTGCATTCTGTCCATAAGACGCCGGCGGTAACACAACCGTTGTGGTGATGTAGCCTCCGGAGGTTCCTGTCCAAGCCTGTCGGCCGGAAAGCGTGCTTTCCGCCGGCGGCGGACCGATGGTGCCACTGTAACCACCTTCAATAAACGACCCACCCGCGGTAATAACGTCGGTGAATGGGCCACCGTTGATGCTGATCTCCAGTACCCCGCCGTCAAAGCCTGGCTCGGTGTTGTAGTTGTTCCTGAATTTCAGGCGAACGCCTGGGTTAGTTCCGTTTAAGGGCGCGGCCGGAATCGGAATTATGGGTGAATTCAGAATACTCTCGCCTGGGGTCGTCGAACCTGCGCCGAATGCTGCATTAAGCGGCGTATCAGGGGTAACTGTGGTGGTCACCCACGCCACTGGTGTTGCACCTGTACCAGAGCGGGACGTCGTCCAACTACCAGGTAAAGCCGGTGCGACAACGCCGTCGAAGTTTTCAGCGAACGCAGCAGGCGAGATCACCAACTCGCCGAGGATGTAGTTGAACGTGAATGTGCCGAGATCCGAGTCACCGTCCTGCAAGTGGAAAGTGACTGCGAGAGGCCCATCACACACTCCGTTATTTGAGAAGTGGAACGCTCGTGTTTCGGTGGCGCCGCTCGCGACTGCCCCATAGGTTTGCGGTCCGCTTGGGAATGTAACGCCCCCAGTCGGTAACAAGGTGACGACCAGATTGAGCGTTGGGCCGGGTCCGATGTTAGTTACGGCAAAATTCACCGTGACATCCTCGCCGGGATCGATCACACCGTTGCCGGGAATACAACTTTCGGAAGTGAGAGTCACCCCCGCACTTCGCACCACCGGCAGCTGACGTCCGGGAATTCCAATTTCGTAAATGCCGCGGCCGTGCGTCGCAATGCGCAGATAGCGCTGTACGTTTGAAATCTTCACGTCGAAGACTGCCACCCGCGGGAGGCCAGTTCCATACGGT